>CAMLEX010000045.1 GCA_946479055.1 uncultured Bacteroidota bacterium
TGAGTTTTGTGAATAGTGAGTTGTGAGTGGCAAGTAACGACTAGGGGTTAGATATTTCTTGTTATGGAATCAACTTTACCGCTTGTTTGGCAAAATAGGTAGCAATTAAATCTGCACCTGCCCTTTTAATGGAAGTAAGGCTCTCAATAATTGCTTTTTCCTCATTGATCCATCCTTTTTCTGCTGCCGCTTTTATCATCGCATATTCACCGCTGACATGATAAGCACTGACCGGAACTGTTACCGCATTTTTTACTTCGCGGATGATATCAAGATAGGCCATAGCTGGTTTTACCATTACGATATCCGCTCCTTCTTCAACATCCATTAATGTTTCTTTAATAGCTTCTTTACGATTGGCGAAATCCATTTGGTAAGTTTTTTTATCGCCAAATCCCGGCGCACTGTCCAATGCATCCCTGAAGGGACCATAAAAACAAGAAGCATATTTAGCACTATAGCTCATGATGCCGGTTTTAATAAAACTATTTTCTTCCAACGCTTTTCTGATAGCTCCAATTCGGCCATCCATCATATCACTGGGGGCAACAAAGTCTGCTCCTGCCTTTGCATGGCTGACACTCATTTTCATTAGCGCTTCCACTGTTTCATCATTAATGATCTCACCATCTTTTACAATGCCATCATGCCCATAAGTGGAGTAGGGGTCAAGCGCAACATCTGTCATCACCAGCATTTCCGGTACGGCATCTTTTATGGCTTTTATGCTTCGTTGCATCAGGCCGTCGGGGTTCCAGGCTTCTTTGCCTGTATTATCTTTTTCTTCGTCCTTACATTTTATAAATAGCAAAACAGATTTAATACCCAGGTTCCACAATTCTTTTACTTCTTTTATTGTGAAATCTATTGTGTTTCGGTAATAACCTGGCATGGAAGGTATTTCAAGTTTCATATTTTCTCCTTCATCAATAAATAAAGGAGCGATAAAGTCAGAAGGAGTTAAAATAGTTTCTGCAATAAGGCTTCTGATGGAAGGATTGGTTCTTAATATCCTGTTTCTTCTTTGTAAATGCATGATAAATCAAAAGTTAAAAGTGAAAAGTGAAATACGAAAAATCATTTGTTTGTTTGCTCCATCATTTTTGAGAGCCTTGCAAAGCATTCATTTAACAAAACTCCTGACTGCTGTAAAGGTTCTACTTTAAAATACTCTAAATCAACGGCAGTCTCCAGCGCCGCATCAATTTCTACAATAGATCCCCGTGAAATCTCATAATATCTTATTCTTTCCAGGTTTGATTTACGTGTCGAACCTTCTGCAAAATTTAATTTAACTGAAAGCCCGGCTCTCCTGAGTTGTTGCACCATATTAAATCTTTCTTCAGCAGGTAAAAGGTTAGAAATTTTATATATTTCTTTTGTCAATTCTCTTATTTTGGAATAAACAGTTAGTGATTTGTGATTAAGATTTAAGAACATAGAATTTTTTTAAGTAAAAGATAAAGTAATTAAGGTATCTGATTTCACTTTTATCTTTTCACACCCAGTCCCTGGGTTGCAGGCAAAATTGCAATAATTTATCTTCTTCACTACCTGCTTTGGGTTGATAATTATAAGCCCATCTTGCTCTTGGTGGCAGACTCATTAAAATACTTTCCGTACGTCCATTGGTTTTTAATCCGAAGATGGTACCACGGTCATGTATCAGGTTAAACTCAACATAACGGCCACGGCGAATTTCCTGCCATTCAATCTCACGTTCTCCGTAGTTTATAGTTTTTCTTTTGTTGACAATAGGAATATAAGCTTTTAAAAAAGCCTCAGCATTCGCCTGTTGAAATTGGAATAACCTTTCTGCATCATTTTCATCGGCTGGCCGGAGATGATCATAAAATACTCCGCCTATTCCACGCATTTCATTATTGCGGTGTGTATTGGCAAAATATTCGTCACAGTCCTTTTTATATTTAAAATACAAGTCAGAACCAAAAGGGTCCATGGCATCTTTTATTGTTTGATGAAAATGTTTGGCATCCTCTTCAAAAATATAATAGGGTGTAAGATCAGTGCCACCGCCAAACCAGCGATCTGTCACATTGCTATTAGCATCATATAATTCAAAATAACGCCAGTTTGCATGTACCGTTGGTATGTAAGGATTAAGCGGATGAATTACCAATGACAAACCGCAAGCAAACCATTTATGGCCTTCAATCTTTAATTGCTTACGCATTTGTTCTGTCACGTCTCCATATACAACCGATGTATTCACGCCACCTTTTTCAAACACATTACCTTTCTCAATTACTTTTGTATCTCCACCGCCGCCGCCGTTTCTTTCCCATTTATCAGAAATAAAAACAGCTTTGCCATCTTCCGCTTCAAGACCTTTGCAAATGATGTTTTGCAGATCATGAATAAAACTGATCCAGCGCTCTTTAATAGGAAATGTTTCTGTACTAAGAAGCATACAGCGGTTATTTATTAAATCCCGATTGCTGTTTTTATTGGCTGATATTCTTTTACTGTATCTACAAATGCCCTGGCATGATCAACCGGTACATTCGGTAAAATACCGTGACCAAGATTGGCAATATGTTTTTGTCCGCCGAAAGCGGCTAACATTTCTTTTACTTCTTTTTGAATTACCGGTATGGGCGATAATAACTTAGCCGGATCAAAATTGCCCTGCAAAGTTATATCGGGCCCAGCTAGTTTTCTTGCCATCCAAGGCGTAATGCACCAGTCAATTCCCAATGCTGCGGCTCCTGTTTCAGCCATTTCATCCAAACTATGCCAGGCGCCTTTTGCAAAAACAATAACAGGCGCCAGGTCCTTCAATGCGGCAACGATCTGCCGGATATATTGCAAAGAAAACTCTTCAAAATCAGCAGGGCTCAGTAAGCCACCCCAGGAATCAAATACCTGAACTGTATCAGCACCGGCCGCAATTTGTTTTTTCAGGTAAGCAATCGTCGTGTTGGTTATCATCTGCAGCAGCCTGTGTGCTGTTTCCGGCTGAGTATAACAGAAGATTTTTGCTTCATCAAATGTTTTAGAGCCTTTGCCCTGTACCATATAGCAGAGCAATGTCCAGGGTGCGCCGGCAAAACCGATCAGCGGCACACGGCCATTTAATTCCTGTTTTATTAGTTTAATTGCATCGAATACATAAGATAATGTTTCATCAACATCGGGAACACGGACACGGGAGAGATCATTGATATTTTTAATCGGATCGGGCAGGAGAGGTCCTTTGCTTTCTATTAGCTGCACTTCCAGGCCCATTGCCTGCGGAACAACTAAAATATCTGAAAATAAAATAGCCGCATCAACACCAATAATATCTACTGGCTGAATAGTTATTTCACATGCTAATTCCGGCGTTTGACAACGCTCAAAGAAACCGTACTTCTCTCTTAGCACCATGTATTCCGGTAGGTAGCGACCGGCCTGGCGCATCATCCATACAGGCGGACGTTCAACAATTTCTCCTCTTAATGTACGTAATAACAGGTCGTTTTTTAATGTAGTCATAAAGCAATAAATATATGATGCTGTTTTATTTAAAAATGGTCATCACGGACAAAACGGATGGCCTGGCTGATCAGTTTATTTTTATCCGGCTCATCACCGGTAATAATTTTATTGGTTGAATATTTTTGTATGGATTCAGCAGTCGTTTCACCCAAAACGAATAAGGCAGTATTTCGGGGTACACTGTTTCTGCTAAAAAAACTTTCGGCAGCACTGGGGCTAAAGAATAAAACCGCATCATATCGTTTATTAATGCTTACAGGAACGAGCGAAGTTTTGTATACTATTATCTCTTTTACCTCTATTCCTTTCTTGCGAAGCGCATCCGGAAGTTCAGTTCTCCGGAGATTGCCACAAAAGAAAATCACTTCCTTTTCGTTTATAACCGGAATAATTTTCTCTGCTAATTTAGAAGCAGTTGATGCAGTCTCTTTGATATTTTCTTCGCCAAAATACTTTTTTGCCAGGCTAAAGGTGGTATTACCGATGCAAAAGATGGTCCATTCAGCCGGTGGTTTTTTCATATAGCTACCAACGGATCTTACAGCATTACCGCTTGTAAATATGACCAGCATTTTTTTTGTTAGAATATCTTTTATCTGTCTTTGCGTCGATTCCGGCAGTTCAGTTGATATAGCGGTAAAGGGTATCACATCGATATCAGCATCTTTATATTCCGGCGAAAGAAGCAATGATTCTTCAACAGGCCCGGTACATAATATGGCAGGTTTATTTGCTTGCATGACGAATCTCCTCTGTAATTTCTTTTCCACCGTTAGCTAATAATTCCATGGCCGCTGCATTACCACAGTTATCCGCCTCGTGAATGGCAACTGTTTTTTCAACCTCTATTTTTTTGCTGCCATCGAGCGATAAAATATTTCCTTTAAAATGCAGCATATTGTTTTTTATAACCGCCAAACCGCTGATGGGTGTAGAGCAACCACCCAATAGTGTTCTCAGAAAATCTCTTTCAATCTTTGTACACAAAGCAGTTGTTTCGTCGTTAAAATTCCTGCAGGCTTCTGATGTATAACTATCATCTTTTCTGCACACAATCATTATGGCTCCTTGTGCCGGTGCTGGCAGCATCCAGTCTATGACCCTGCTGTTTTCAGGTCGGAGATCAATTCTTTCCAGCCCTGCCTGTGCAAAGATGGCGGCATTCCAATTTTCTTCACTCAATTTTCTTAACCTGGTATTTACATTGCCCCGCAGGTTATGAATATGATGATGAGGATATTTGTTCAACCATTGTGCTTTTCTGCGCAAACTGCTTGTTGCAATAGCGAGCGGCGAATAGTGAACGGTAAGTTGTGGGTCTGTTTCAGTTGGCCAATTGCCATCAATACATCCCAACTCCTTACTCAGCACTGACCATTCACCTTTAAAAACCAACAGATCATTTACAGGGCCCCGTTCTAAAACGGCTGCTTGTATTATTCCCTGTGGCAATTGTGTGGGGACGTCTTTCATGGAGTGAACAGCCACATCAATCTTATCGTTCAGCAATGCTGCATCAAGACTTCTTGTAAATATTCCCTGCACACCCATTTCGTAGAGCGGCGTCTTCAGATCAATATCACCTTCGCTTTTGATATACACAAGCTCGGAAGGGAAACCATATTGGGACAATAGATCTTTAACCTGCTTGGCTTGCCAAACAGCTAATTGACTTTCCCTGGTGCCAATGCGAATATTTTTTTTAATCATTTCAACTTGCCTCTGTAGCGATGAATTCATTGATCGCTTCAATGTAATTACAGCCACCCTGATTTTGAAGACGTATTTTAGATGCCATTCCGTTTATCACCCGTTGAATTTTTTCGTCGGGATCATTTCCGGCAAAGTTACCGGTTGAAGTATAGTTTGAAAATAAAGGTGAAGTATGAATTTCTTTGAGTTTGCTCTTTACTGCTTTTAAGATCGGGGCGTGCCTGCGCATCATAAGCCAGTCTACCAGTTCCGCAATATGTTTTGTAATAATTGCTTTTGCTTTGGGCACTTCTGCCTGGCGCCGGGCAAGCGTCTCATCTTTCAGTTTTGATAATTCATCAATATTAACCAATGTGATATTGGCCAATTCCTGGGCGGCCAACTCTACATTATAAGGAACAGAAAGATCTATGATTAATTTTTCCCCTTTTTCTTCAAGATGTTTACGAAGAATAGTTGGTTGTGCTGCATTGGTAGCCACCAAAATAATATCCGCTGATGCTAACTCGGTTGTTAATTCACTAATAGCTGCATATTGAAGTCCCATCTCCATTGCTAGCCCTGAAGCTTTTTCTTCAGTCCGGTTTATCAGGGTAATGTTTTTTGTATCGAGATAATCTACCAGGTTTTTACAGGTATTGCGGCCAATTTTTCCAGTTCCAAGCAAAACGATTTTTTTATCAGCTATATCCAATACTTTTTCACGGATGTACTGTACGGCCGCAAAAGATACAGAGATGGTTCCACCGCTGATCGCTGTTTCGTTCTTGATTGCTTTGGATGATTGTAATACGAAATTCACTAACCTCTCAATAAAAATTCCTATAAAACCACGTTCTTTTGAAAACTTAACGGCAGCTTTTATCTGGCCAACTATTTCATAGTCGCCCAATATTTGTGAATCTAACCCGGCACTAACTTCAAACAGGTGTTGAATAGCTTGTTTTCCGTGTTTAATATAGGCAAGGTTATTAAAAGTAGCTGCGTCACCTTTCGTTTCACAGCAAAGCAGGGCGATCAATTGTTGGGCGTTTTCGCCAAAACCATAAATTTCCGTACGATTACAGGTAGAAAGAATAAACAATTCACTGAATCCCTGGGGTGCTGCCTTTTCAAGAATAGCGGCATATTGTTCGGGGGTAACGGCAAAAAGTCCACGGGTAGTAGCATTACTTTTCTTGTAATTAATTCCTATCGCATAGAATTTGGAGATATCAATAGCCCGATGTGCCGTCATTAGTTTCTTACTTAAAGGGTTCTGCAAAAATACCGTTGGCGTCCTCAATTTGGTAAAAAAAATGTCACGGCAATGTCATTTTAGTCATGAACTGACAAAAATCAGGATGAAGGCTAACATTCATCGTATGAATTACTTACCCGAATCATGAAAACTAATAAAAAGGAATTTGTATGAGTAGTTAACTTTGCCAACCCTTTACCGGGATTAAAAAATGAAAAGAGGAATATTATTAATGAACCTGGGTTCCCCGGATTCAACAGAAGTAAAAGATGTAAAACGTTATTTGGATGAATTTTTAATGGATGGGCGGGTCATAGATAAGCCATGGTTGTTCAGGTTATTATTAGTAAAAGGAATTATCACTCCTTTTCGTGCTGCGAAGTCGGCAGAGGCTTATAAGACTATCTGGACCAAAGAGGGATCACCATTAATTGTATTGACAAAACAACTGCAGCAAGCTTTGCAACAATTGGTGAAAGAACCTATAGAAATCGCCATGCGATACGGAAGTCTTACACCTGATAAGGCATTTGATGCATTAGTAAAAAGAGAACCGGGTCTTGAAGAAGTTATTGCTGTTCCCTTATATCCGCATTATGCTATGTCATCGTACGAAACAGCAGTTGAGCACGCAAAAGAAATCCATCGGAATAAAAAATATCCGTTCCGCCTCAATTTTATAAAGCCATTTTTTGACAATCCTTTTTATATAAATGCTTTGGCGGAAAATATAAAGCCTTACCTGGCTGAAAGCTATGATCATATTTTATTCAGTTATCATGGTATTCCTGCAAGACATCTTCACAGGGATGATCCCCGGGCATTAAAACAATGCCTGGCTTCCGATGGTGAATGTGCACCAGGTTCTGTTGGATATGACACCTGTTATAAAAGACAGGTATTTGCAACTACCCAATTAGTAATGCAGCAGTTAAACATACCTGCAATCAAATACAGCATATCATTTCAATCACGTTTGGGTAAAGGCTGGTTAGAGCCTTTTACTGACATACGTTTGGAAGAGCTGCCGAAAGAAGGTATCAAAAAATTATTAATACTTTGTCCGGCCTTTGTAAGTGATTGCCTGGAAACATTGGAGGAAATAGAAGAAAGGGGAAAAGAAATTTTTAGCAATGCAGGTGGTGAATCTTTTAAAATGATCCCCTGTCTGAATGTTCATCCGTTATGGGTTTCAACGCTGAAAGGTTGGATAGATGAAACCGGCAATGGGAATAAAGAAATGATATTAAAAAGCATAGTTTAAAATTTGAAGTTTGGTGTTTAGAAGTTGATGCGTGAGATATCACTAAAGAATCTCTGCCAAAAGAATTTTAAATTTTATTTGCCAGGAAACTATTTTAAATCTATGCATATAAAGCGTCAGGCCAATCCAACGACTTTTTGATCTAAAGAACTTTTAACTTCGAACTTCGAACCTCAAACACCAAACCTGGCATGTATCTATACATTAAGGCCCTGCATATAATTTTTATTGTTACCTGGTTTAGCGGCATGTTCTATATCGTACGGTTGTTTATTTATAATACAGAGGCGGGAGAAAAGGGGGAACCTGAAAAAAGCATTTTGCAAAAACAGTTTTCCATAATGATTAAACGCTTATGGTTGGGGATTACCTGGCCATCTGCTATTCTTACACTTGTACTCGGTTCCTGGTTATTTTATTTGTATGGTTATTTTCCTCAATGGTTGTTAATTAAATTATGTTTTGTACTAGGGTTGTATTTCTATCATTTTTCATTACAGGCTATTTACCGGCAACAGGCAAGAGGTATTTTCAAATATTCATCACAGCAGTTGCGCATCTGGAACGAAGTGGCAACCATTTTTTTGGTAGCGATCGTTATGCTGGTGGTTGTTAAACAAAACCTGAGCTGGGTATGGGGTTTAACTGGTTTGGTTTTGTTTGTTATTCTTTTAATGTCGGCTATTAAAATATATAAGCTTGTCCGTGCCCGTAGGTAACGCCATCATAATTTTCTGTTTTGGATTCTGTTTGGAAAGCTTAAATTCAGTTTTCGAAAACAACAAAATAACCAGCAAACAGTTTCAAAATGATTTCACTTGCAGCAGCAAAACAATTAGCTCTTTCTCTTCCCGAAGCGGAAGAAAAAAGCCATTTTGAAAAACCGGATTTCCGGGTAAAAAATAAAGTGTTTGCTGTACTTCATGAGGATAAGTCCAGCATGGTTGTCAAGCTTACAGTAATAGATCAATCCGTCTTTTGTGCATTTGATAAGGCTATTATTTATCCTGTTCCCGGCGGATGGGGGCGGCAGGGCTGGACAATGATCAATTTAAAGAAAGTAAAGAAGTCCATGCTGCTTGATGCATTAACTACAGCATGGAAAACGGTAGCGCCATCTAAATTGGCTGCAAAATATTTACCTGAATGATAATGATGTTTTGAGCTAAATTTAATTACGCTTTTATGCAGTTGCCCAAATTTTTTTTCTGGTAATACTCTTTTAAAATAAATTTTAACCGGCAAATTATAAACGCATATTATGAAGAAAGTAGTTTTTTGTATTACAGCATTGATGTTTCTGTCGCTTTTTCTTTTTTCTTTTATAAAAAATACGAGGAGAATATATAAACAGGAATTGTCGGTGATTGCTTATTATTCAGGTGATAGCAAAGAGATCGATAATTATGCTGTTGAAAAACTTACCCATATCATTTATAGTTTTTGCCACCTGAAGGGAAATAAATTAGCTGTGGATAATGCAGGAGATTCCGCCACTATTAAAAAACTTGTCACATTAAAAAGAAAAAATTCCGGGTTGAAAGTACTACTATCATTAGGCGGATGGGGCGGTTGTGAATTTTGTTCTTCTGTCTTTTCAACGGATGCAGGTCGCAAGGAATTTGCAAGATCAGTGAAAGAAGTAAACGATTATTTTAAAACGGATGGTATTGATCTGGACTGGGAATATCCTGCTATAGAAGGACATCCGGGACATGCATACCAGGCAGCGGATAAGCCCAATTTTACGGCGTTGGTAAAAGCATTACGTAACAGTTTAGGTGACAAACATGAGATTAGTTTTGCTGCTGGTGGTTTCCCAAAATTCCTGGAGCAATCTATCGAATGGAAAGAAGTAATGCCCTTGATAAACAAGGTGAACCTGATGAGTTATGATCTTGTGAATGGATATAGTACCGTTACAGGTCATCATACTCCTTTGTACTCAACGGGTTCCCAAAAAGAATCGGCTGATGATGCTATCCGTTATTTAATATCAGTAGGTGTGCCTGCCAACAAAATTGTTATTGGCGCGGCCTTCTATGCCCGGACCTGGGAAAATGTAGAGAATGTAAATAATGGATTGGACCAATCGGGCAAGTTCAAAAGTTTTATTGCTTATAACCAGTTTAATAAGCGATTAACGAAAGAGGAGGGATTTGTTTTTTACAGGGATACCATTGCAAAAGCTCCCTATGCATATAATGCGGCAAAAAAAACATTTGCAACGTTTGATGATTACGTATCTGTTCAAAATAAAACGCAGTATACAATAGATCAAGGGCTCAATGGTATTATGTTTTGGGAACTCACCTTGGATAAGCAAAGTGATGGTCTGCTGGATGCGATTGATATGGTAAAAAAAGCAAACCGACCTCAAAATTGAGAATACAGTAAGTGTAGCTTGCAGGGATAGTTTGGCTGCGTTTCAATGGTCGCATGTAGCGGCTTCACTGCATCAGCAATTGTCAGATTCTGCATCCCCTCTGGCCTGAGAGCCTAAGTGATTTCACAAAAAAAGCCAATAAAGGTGGGTTAAGGTATGCAACCATTGAAATACACCTAACAGTTTTGCTTAAGTATAAGCATAACTGTAACTTTATAGTATACCTTTTCCAGTATGAAATGGCTGCTTGCTATATTGTTTCTTTGTGTCGTCACTTTTTGTTTTTCGCAACAGGAGGTGGGGGATGATATAAAAAAGATCAACCGTAAAGAAACGTTAAGCGAAATTGTTACTCCTGCTGTTTTAGCGCAACAACTTACCCTTCCTTATTCAAATGATCTGCAAAAAGTAAAAGCAATTTTTTATTGGATTACTGAAAATATTTCATACCGGACAAGATCAATCCGTAGCAGGAAAAAAATATCACCTGTTTTAGTGGAAGAAACTAATGATACTGCTGCTCTGAAACCATTAGATGAAAGGGTAGCGGAAAACGTATTGGATGAAAGGGTGGCGGTTTGTGATGGTTATGCCAGGCTTTTTAAAACCTTATGCATTTACAGTGGCATACAGGCGGAAGTTATTAATGGATATGCACGGACAGAAGCCACTAAAAGAATACAACGGTTCAGGCCCAATCATTCATGGAATGCCGTGTTAATAGACAGTGTATGGAAACTACTTGATGTAACATGGGCCAGCGGATATATCAGCTGGCATGGAGGAGAATTTGTCAGGCAATTGGATGAGCAGTATTTTTTATCAACTCCTGAACAGTTCATTCGTGAACATTATCCTGATGATCTGCGATGGACCTTGATGGATGATCCGCCATTGATGCCGGAATTTCGTCATTCACCTTTTAAGCAAAAAGCATTTTCAAAATACCAGATAACTTCCTACAGTCCCGAAACAGGAGTTATAGAAGTTTCGCTGGGTGATACTATAGTGATAGAATTGGAAACAGGCGATGCCGGGAAGGACATGCAGGTAAGCAGCGATCCTTTTTTAGATACCACTATCTATTCAACCGCTACTTCCGCTTTATTGGTACCATCAATGGGAATGAATGGAAAAATAATTTATACTTACATCGCTAATTCTCCCACAGTACAATGGCTGTATATTTTATACAATGACGATATAATACTTCGATACAGGCTCCATATAAGAAGTCAAGGCTCTGGAATAGCCCGCAGCGGTGGATAATTCAGCCCATTTTTCTTTATGGCAAATTATTCTTAAGGTACAGATTGTTAATGCAGTAGGAGTCCAATTTGAGCCTCATATTTCCATAGTGTAAAGGTCAAATACACAATTTTACAAATATTTTTTCGTTTAATATTATATCCAATATTTTAAAACCAATATCCGTTCGTATGAACAATCTTTACCCCAACGACCAGGCTCATATTGCCGAGGAGTTTCAGTTTATTGATGAACATATTACTCAAACGGCCCGGTTAGCTTTTTTAAAAATCAATTCTTACAAACTTTCATTGATCAATGCCGCCTTTTGTATGAGCCGTGAAGAACTTGCAGGCATTATAAAAAATAGTTTGTTTAATTACACCGCTCCGGAAACAATCCTTGCTGACCTGGGATTTTACAGCGCCGAAATCTATAACTGATCCTGTGAATGTGAAAATTTGAGAATTGAGAAATGTATTTACTGGTGTAAACAAAATCAGTTTACGAACAGGAAAGCTAAAATCAATTGTCACATTGACCACATCAGCATTTCCACATTTTTTAAAACCAGTGACAATTGAAGCAGGCATCAACTGCTAAAACCTGGTACTCACCGTTCATCGTTCACAAATTATAAGTTAACTACGCCAGCCTTTGATTTAGTTTTATTCTTGCTTTTATCTTTCTTGTCTTTCATATCATCTGCACGTGGCTCTCCCAGAATGATCTTTCCAAAACTTGATTTGATATCAATTTTTGCAGAACCACTCCCTGATTTCCCTTCAAAGGTTTTGTTGGAATCCGGCCCATATTTATCCGGGGTATCAGTACGTTTAACACCTGCGGAACTTCTATCTACAAAGCTGCCAAAGCTGGTTGAGATAGTATAGCTGGCAGACAGGTTGCCGGGCTTTATATTGACAGTGCTGTAAGATTCATTCAGGTTTAGCGAAGTAAGATTGTTGTCGAGGTTAATTTTTGTAGCATCGCAAAACTCCAGGTTTATTTTATTTTTTCCAGATAGGTTAGCGATTTCTATTTTGGAAAATTTAAATGTAGCGTCAATGTTTGAAACATTTTTAATGTCGGCTTCACCGAATTCTACAGTAATATTTTTTACGTTGGATAATGAGCCGGTTGTTAAGTGCCCGAATTTATTGCTGACAGAAACAGCGCCGGAGTAATCGGGTAATTCAGTGTTTCCAAAACTGTTTTCTATATCCAGGGCAACAGAGGTTGGCAGATGCACTTCATAATCGATGCTCATGCTGGATTTGCAATTTTTACAGTTATCAGTTTTATTGCCTTTATCGCCAATCGTTGTTTTGAAAATGATGTCGTTGCCCTGTTGTTTATCGCTTACGCTGATCGCATCAAATGTTTTTTGCGCTACATCCTGTTGATTGGAGCTGGCCTCTATATGCACATCTACTTTAATCTCATTTTTGTCCCATGCAATGAATTTTACATGGCCGAAACTATTTTCGATAGATAATTTATTGCCGGAAGCAGGATAGGTTTTTGAAATATTTTTTTCTTTTACAAATTCAAATTTCTTACGTCCTTCTTTTTCTTCCTGGGCATATATAAACAGGCTGCTTAAAAGCAATGCCATGCTAAATACGGGGATAATTAATTTTTTCATTTTTTCCGGTTTTAGTGTTTTTAAATTCATTCAATATTCTTAATTGTTTACCCAGCAATTCAGCTTGTAGTTGCAGGTTTTGAAGCATCGCCCTGATAATTACTTCCCGGTTGGGTGTTTGTACCGCCTGTGTTTTAAGAACCCTGTAGGAACTATCCAGCGCAGCCAGGTCTTCAGAAAACTGGGA
>CAMLEX010000046.1 GCA_946479055.1 uncultured Bacteroidota bacterium
TAGAAGAGGAGTTTGGTGACGTTCTGTTTTCATTGATTAATTATGCACGGTTTTTGCAGGTGGATGCTGAAAATGCTCTCGAACTGACAAATAAGAAATTCATCCACCGCTTTACACAGATGGAACAATCGGCTTTGAAGGAAGGCAAGGATTTAACTAACATGAGCCTTGAAGAAATGGATGACATCTGGAATAGTGTTAAACAACATAGGGATACGTGAAGCCACTTTTAAGAAATAACCTGATATGGAAATTTAGTTTGCTTTTAGCGGCAGCTATTCTCTTTGTGCTTTCTTTTGTATTCAATACGCTATATACCAACCGATCATCAGTAGCTGAGGAAGTAAAAAACGCTGAAGATTATTTGCACCGGGAACAAAAGGACTTTAATGCTTTCATGGCTGATACCTCACTGATCGGCCGCCTCGTCGACAATACAGAATCCACCAGTGAGTTCAATAAAATTACTGATAAGCCGTACGGCATTTTTTTATACAAATTAAATAATTCAGGAACTCTCTCTATGAGTTTCTGGAGCAATCAACTCGTTTTACCGCCACCAGAAACATTTTGGCTCGGGGATATTGAAGAGCTTATGCACCTATCGAACGGGTATTATTTAGTTTTAAAACGAACACAAAATGTTTCATCCCATACAATTGTTGCTTATGCATTAATTCCTGTCCGGTCTGAATTTTTTCTTGAAACGGAGTACTTGCCAGAAAAATTTGTATATAGTAATACGGCTGACAACAGGGTGCTTCTGAGTGAAACATCAGTGACTGAATTTCCTGTAAAATCTTTATCGGGCAAGACACTGTTTTATTTTGACAAAAAAACTTCGGGTGCCGTTCCTTATAACAACAGGCTCACCATAATACTCAGATTTAGCGGATTGTTATTATTGTTACTATTTACACACTTAGTGGCGGAATCGCTGGCAAGAAAAAAAATATGGAGAGGTGTTTTATTTCTTGGCCTCAGTCTTATAGCTATTCGTTTAACCACTTATTTCTTTCCCGGATTATTAAATCTCCGGCAGTTTGAGCTATTTGATCCATCTATTTACGGATCTAATATTGTACAAAGATCTTTGGGTGATCTGCTCATGAATTCCGCTTTTTTTTGCTGGATAGTTTTATTTACCTGGTATAAAGTACAGCAGTATAAAAATATAGGTACACGGCTCCCTTCTTGGCTTAGATTAGTAGCAGGAATATTTTCTCTTTGTTTGCTTATTTATTCTACGTTTATCCTTTCATCTGTCATCAGAAGTATTGTAGCGGATTCAAAAATATCTTTTGATGTTACCAATTTTTTTAGTCTTAACCGCTATACAGTTGTAGGGTTTATTGTTCTGGCGACTTTGTCTTTATCTTATTATTATTTTACACAGTTATTATTCCGTGTTATTTTCCCGCTTTTTAAAAATAATATCTGGCTGGTATATTTGGCGATCGGGTTTTCGGGATTGATTTTTTTAAGTTTAAAATCAGGGAATCCCACAGTTCTTTTTTATATCCCCGTGTTGGCCTGGTTACTTCTTTATACCTGGATGGTAAACCGGGATGGTGTTATACTGAATCGTATCCGTATCAACATTGCCGGTATCCTCTTTTGGATATTTGTATTTTCTGTATCTATTGCTGCCATTATGCTTGCCGAAAACAGGAAAGCAGAATGGGAAAGAAGAAAGTTTTATACGGAAAAACTGGCAGAACAAACGGATCCTTCCAGTGAAAGGCTGATGAGTATAGCTGTGAAATACCTGGATAATGATTTTTTGCAGGAAAATTTTTACAGATTTACTGATAGTGCAAGCAGCCGGTATATCAGGGATAGTATTATGACAAGTAATTACAAGGCCTATTTAAATAAATATGAAACAAGGCTCTATGCATACGATTCTACCGGTCGTCCGCTTTTTAATGATGACCCCACTACTTATGATGCATTGAATACGATTGTTACACTGCAATCACATCCTACAAGTACACCCGACCTGTATTATTACGAAACCTCCTTTGATAAATATACCTATATCACCGAGCGTACAGTTAGTGATTCATCAGCCAATAAGCTCGGTTATTTTTTTCTTATTTCCAATCCAAAAAAATATAGCAGCGATGCGTTATTTCCGGAATTCTTTAAACAATACAAAAGAAACGATCCTGAAAATTCGCCTATTTATTCCTACGCAGTGTATAGTCAAAAAAAGCTGATTGCTCTTTCTAATAAATACCCTTTTGCTACAAAACTTAATGATAAGGATATACCTCGTAATAAAGAATATGAGCGTAAAGCAAATGGCGATTTTGATGAATTGTGGTACAGGGCAGGAAATGAAAAGGTAGTGGTGATGGCCCGGAAAGAAGATACAATCATCGAGTCGATTACCTTATTTTCTTATATTTTTTGTTCTTTTCTTTTTCTTGTTTTCATTGTGCAGGTATTGTCTTTATTATTAAAGGCCGTGTATGATTGGCAGGGCTTTAAAAGTTTTTTTCATTTTAATATCCGAAACCAGGTACATAGCACAATTATTTTCGTCAGCATTTTCTCCTTTATCATTATCGGTATTGCCACCATTACCTTTTTTAAAAACCGGCATAACAGGAATAATAGCGATAAGCTAAGCCGGACTATGAAGATAATGGTCAATGAAATGGAGAAACGTATTGATAGTGATCATCCATTTGGTACAGTCGCCAAATTACATGACACTGTCTCCAGCTATACTTTGCAGGATCTTGTAAAAGAAGTTTCGGGGATACACGGCGTAGATGTAACGGTCTATGATCTGAACGGAGATCTACAGGTTTCCTCGGAAGCGAATGTGTATGACAAAGGAGTATTAAGTACCAAGATGAACCCTGTAGCCTATTACCGGTTAAGCCGTTTAAACCAGATAGAGCATGTGCAGGAAGAACGTATTGCTGATCTTTCTTATCTCAGTATTTATGCACCTGTAAGGGATAAAGAAGGGAGAGCATATGCTTATTTAAGCATTCCTTATTTTACATCACAGCCTGAGCTGGACCAGGAAATATCCAATTTCATTGTTACCGTTATTAATCTTAATGCATTTATTTTATTGATAGCAGGGCTCATTGCATTATTTATTACCAACCGTATTACCCGGTCTTTTTCTATTATCAGCGATAAAATGAAAGAGGTAAACCTTGGCAGATTAAACGAGGAGATCGTTTGGAACAGGAAAGATGAGATCGGCGACCTTGTAAAAGAATACAACAAGATGGTGGCAAAACTGGAAGAAAGTGCGGAGGCTCTGGCAAAAACGGAAAGAGAAGGAGCCTGGCGGGAGATGGCCAGACAAGTGGCGCATGAAATCAAAAATCCATTAACGCCGATGAAGCTTAGTATTCAGTATTTGCAAAAATCGATTAGCAGTAATCATCCTAATGTAAAAGAACTTTCCAGTAATGTAGCCAATACCCTGGTTGAGCAAATTGATCACTTGTCAAAGATCGCCGCTGATTTTTCGCAATTTGCTAATATCAGTAATACAAACGTTGAAGAATTTGATCTGCATGAAGTTCTAAGATCATTGCATGAACTATATCGGTCCGATGAAAATATTGAGTTTATATGGAGACCGTTAAGAAGGAAAATAATAGTGAATGCGGATAAAACGCAAATGAACCGGTTATTTACCAATCTTTTTGCCAATGCCGTAGAAGCTTGTGTAGACAGGGCTTGCAGGATATTGGTCATTGAAGAACTCCATGATGGTATGATCAGGGTGAATATAAAGGATAATGGTGAAGGTATACCCCAGGAAATGCAGTCACGGATATTTATACCCAATTTTACAACCAAATCTTCAGGCACAGGGTTGGGGCTTGCTATGTGTAAAGGAATTGTAGAACAGGTAAAAGGAAAAATATGGTTTGATACAGTAAAAGGAAACGGAACAACATTTCATGTTGAAATTCCATTGGTACAATAATATCGATATATGGTTGATCGTTTTAAGTTTATGGTTTATTTACAGCAGCTAGAGTCTTATTGCATTGTTTAGTTCTCAGCAGACAGTTAGAATTATAATATAACAAAATAGACAGACCTTTCATCTGTCATGAAACTATAAACCACAAACCATAAACTATAAAACTTACTTAGATTCCTTTTTGCTTTCTTCGCTTTGAAAGATATTCTTCAAATTGCTGTAATGAGAAACTGCTCAGGTTCTGTTCTTTTGTCAAACCTCCTTTTTGAGCAGCCAGTACTCCATATTTTATATCATTGAAGCCCTCCAGGTTATGAGCATCGGGATTGATAGAAAGCAAAACATTTTTTTGGGTAGCGTATTCTATCCAGCGCCAATCCATATCAAGGCGGCGGGGATGGGCATTTATTTCTATTGCAATGCCATTTGAAGTGCAGGTATCAATTATTTTTTTATGATCAAGCGGATATCCTTTACGACTTAAAAGTAATCGCCCCGTCATATGGCCAAGAATGGTTACGTATGGATTTGATATGGCATTCATCACCCTTGCCATTGCTTTATCTTCCGGCATTTTGAGGTTACTATGGACTGAAGCTATTATAAGGTCAAAAGAAGCCAGGATATTGTTCGTATAATCAAGGCTGCCGTCATTAAGAATATCGCATTCAATGCTTTTAAAAATTTTAAAAGGAGCTAATTGACCATTCAGCTCATCAATATAGCGATGTTGTTCTCTTATTCTTTCTTCAGAAAGCCCTTTGGCGTAGGTGGCGGACTTGGAGTGATCTGAAATGACAAGATATTCATATCCTTTTTTAATGCATTCTTTTGCCATTTCTTCTATGGTGTTTACACCATCACTCCAGTTGCTATGGCTATGGATTACCGACTTTACATCTTTTGGTTCTATAAGAAAAGGAAGCGATTTATTTTTTGCTTGTTCAATCACGGATGCCGTTTCTCTCATGCAGGAAGGAATGAACTGAATATTTGCACGGTCAAAAATTTCTTCATCTTCCAGCGTTCCGTTTTTTTCATTTGCAAGAATTGAAAATTCTTTTTTGAAAGCATGGATAAAATCAGCTGAACCAGTGGTAAGAAATAATTGTTCCGCCCTGTTTTTTATACCAGTATAAAGGCGAAGTTTTAATCCATTCTTTAGTTTGTATAAAAGACTGCTTTCAGTTTCTTCCAGCAATTCCGGAGGTTGTGCAGTTTGAAATTTTGGTTTGATGATTTCGTTCTTTTCAAGAACAATAAATTCCATTTCATCAATTGTAAGTTCCTGTCTTCTGTAAGCGCCGGTTACACAAACTTTTTCTGGCGAAAATGTTTTTTTCAGGTAATTATCGATCTGTGGGAATATTTCTTCCAGTTGCGCATATAAGAAACTACCTTGGTTTAAAAGATAATATTCGATGGCTTCCTGTACATTTTGTTGTGTCTTTTCTCCAAATCCTTTAAAAAGGGTTAGCCTGTTTTCATTACATGCATACAATAATTCACCCACAGATTCCAATCCCATTTCTTTCCAGATAGTATGTATTTTTTTTGGACCAATCCCTTTTACGTTCAGCATTTCAACAACACCCGGAGGTGTCATCGCAATATATTCATCCAGGATATGAAGATGACCTTCGTCAAGCATCTCTATTACTTTTTCACCAACACTTTTACCAATTCCCTGAATGCTGAACAAATTTTCACGAGGCGTATCTTTCAATTGTAATGGAAGCTTATCTATGTTGAAAGCCGCTATGGAGTAGGTTTTCGTCTTGAATGAATTTTCTCCGTGAATATCCATCAGCTTGGAAAGCAGGGAAAAATTATCTGCGATTGCACTGTTGTCCATTGGCGCAAGTTAGGATAATACGACAATTTTTTTTGGATGTCGCAGTTGAATGTAAATGAATATAATTAAAAAAGTCCCCCGATATTTCGGGAGACTTTCTATTACTTCTAAGAAATTAAACTTATTTCTTTTTAGCTGCTTTCTTAGCTGCTTTTTTCTTTGGAGCTGCTTTCTTAGCTGCTTTTTTATTTGATCCAATTTTTTAGAAATTAATCTTATTTCTTTTTAGCTTATTTCTTATATTCTTTATTCTTTGGAGCTTCTTTCTTAGCTTCTTTTTTTGGAGCTGCTTTTTTAGCTGCTTTTTTTGGAGCTGCTTTCTTAGCTGCTTTTTTCTTTGTTGCCATTTTTTAGAATTTAATGTTTAGTGAAATGGGTTATCGTCAGTAAAAATAATAATTATTTTATACTACCCAAATTTTTTTTCCACAAAAACGACAAATAAGAGATTAAGCTTCAGCTACATTAACAGAAACATATGTTCTGTCATTGCGTCCTTTACGAAATTCAACTACACCATCGTTCAATGCAAACAAAGTAAAATCTTTGCCTACACCAACATTTTTTCCTGGATGATAAACGGTGCCACGCTGACGAATAATGATGTTACCTGCAATAGCTGGTTGACCACCAAAAATTTTTACACCAAGGCGTTTGCTTTGTGAATCGCGGCCGTTCTTTACACTACCTTCACCTTTCTTGTGTGCCATGTTATTAAATTTATAAGTTTAAAGTTATAAAGTTGTTTTTCTCTTCAACCTTTCAACTTTTTAACCGATTTATTTTTATTAAGCGATATTAGTTACTTTGATTTTTGTATAAGCAGTACGATGACCTTTCTTTTTATGAAAGCCTTTTCTTCTTTTTTGCTTATAGGCAATCACGGTATCACCTTTTACCTGGTCAAGGATCTCTGCCGATACTTTTGTTTTCAACGAAGAACCAACAGAAAGTTTTCCATCGGCATCAGCCAACAAAACTTCCAGGCTTACTTTATCACCGGCATTACCTTCTACATGAGGAACATACAAAGTCTGATCTTTTTCTACTTTGAATTGCTGTCCGGCTACTTTTATTACTGCTATCATAGTCTGAAATTAGGGATGCAAAAGTAAGGGGAAAAATTCAACCGGCAAACATAAACTCAAAGTTTTAAATGCCCTAAAATCCATACCCGTTTGACCAGCCTTCCTTTATCTTTGCGAATTGCGGGTCCGGGTACCCGGATTTCTTATGAATACGATTGGTAAATAGAGATATACAGATGAAAATCAAGTCATTCTTAGCAAAACCATTTGCTTCCTATATATATAAAGGTATTCGTAAAGGCATGGCAACCGCCATAGCTGACCAGGAAAATATCTTAAAAGATCTCATAAAAACAGGCCGCAGTACCGAATTTGGAAAGTTTGCCGGATTGGATAAGGTAAATACATACGAAGAATTCAGGCAGGCTGTACCTATCCGGGATTATGAACAGTTCAGGCCTTTTATCGATCAAATAAAGGAAGGAAAGCATAATGTGCTTTGGAAGGGGAAACCTATCTACTTTGCCAAAACCTCCGGTACGACCAGTGGCACTAAATATATTCCTATTAGCAAGGAGTCAATACCCAACCATATTAATACAGCCCGCAACGCCCTGCTTTGCTATATGGCTGAAACGGGAAATACAGTTTTTGCCAATGGCAAAATGATTTTTCTTTCAGGTTCTCCTGTACTGGAAAGGATAGGGGGTATTCCTACGGGCAGGCTAAGTGGAATCGTCAACCATCATGTGCCGGGTTATCTTAGGACTAACCAACTACCATCTTATGAAACTAATTGCATTGAAGACTGGGAAACCAAACTGAATAAAATAGTTGATGAAACGATCAATAAGGATATGACCCTTATAAGTGGCATCCCACCCTGGATGCAGATGTATTTTGATGAATTAATAAAAAGAAGTCGAAAGAAAATCAGTGAACTATTTCCAAATTTTAGTGTGATGGTGCAGGGAGGAGTCAATTTTGAACCTTACAAGGCTAAGTTGTTTGAAAGTATCGGTAAAAAAATAGATACGATTGAATTGTTTCCTGCAAGCGAGGGTTTTTTTGCTTTCCAGGATTCACAAAATGCAGAAGGATTATTACTGAATACAAATAGCGGGATCTTTTTCGAATTTGTTCCTGCAAATGAAATCAATAATGAAAATCCAACCAGGTTGTCTTTACAGGATGTGAAGCTCGGTGAAAATTATGCATTAATCATTAACAGCAATGCTGGTTTGTGGGGTTATAATTTAGGCGATACAATAAAATTTGTTTCTACTAATCCTTACCGCATTATCGTTACTGGCAGAACAAAACATTTTATTTCTGCATTTGGTGAACATGTGATCGGTGAAGAAGTAGAACACAGTTTGCTGAAAGCTGCGAAGGAGGAAAATATTCATATTACTGAGTTTACAGTTGCTCCTTATATAAGTGAAGGCGAAGGCAAATCTTATCATGAGTGGTTTATAGAATTTGAAAACAAACCCAATAATATCCTGGAGTTTGCACGCAAGGTAGATGAGAACCTGCGCAAAAAGAATGTGTATTATGATGATCTTATCAGCGGTAATATTCTGACGCCACTTAAATTGACGGCGATAAGAAAGAACGGGTTTATTGATTATATGAAATCAGTTGGTAAATTGGGTGGGCAGAATAAAGTGCCCCGGTTGAGTAACGATCGGAAAATTGCCGATGAACTGGTGAAATGGAAGGATAATTGAAGTATAAGCTACGATCCCGATAGCTACCGGGAAAGAAGTACAATATGCCCTCTTATTTAATGAGTAACAAATGAAAGAACAACAATATAAAAAATCTGTATTAACTGATCCTTCATCAACTGGTGAAGAAAGGGGGACAAGACGCATTGCTATATTTGGTTCTACCGGATCAATTGGTACACAGGCATTGGAAGTGATTGCAGCTAACTCATCATTGTTTTCTGCAGAAATTTTGACTGCTTATAGTAATGAAGAATTGCTGATTCAGCAGGCTTTGCAGTTCAATCCAAATATTGTTGTCATTGGTGATGAAAAAAAATACCTGAAAGTAAAAGAAGCTTTGGCGGCAACGGATATCAAAGTCTTTGCAGGTGAAAAAGCATTGGAAGAAGCAGCTAGTATGGATTGTTATGACCTGATGCTGGCAGCTATAGTTGGTTATGCCGGACTTCGGCCCACATTACAGGCAATAGAAATTGGCAAGCCGGTAGCGCTGGCAAATAAAGAAACATTAGTAGTGGCTGGTGATATTATTATGCGTAAGGCTGTACAGAACCGGGTGCCGGTTATACCTGTGGATTCTGAACATTCAGCGATATTTCAATGCCTGGTAGGCGAAAGCCGGAACAGAATTGAAAAAGTAATTCTTACTGCTTCCGGCGGTCCGTTTTTAGGACGAAAACCAAATTACCTGGTGAATGTAAAAAGAGAGCATGCTTTGCAACATCCCAACTGGACCATGGGTGCAAAAGTGTCAATTGATTCAGCTACATTGATGAACAAAGGACTTGAAATGATTGAAGCTAAATGGTTGTTCAATCTTCAGCCTGACCAGATCCAGGTGATCATTCATCCGCAAAGTATTATACACAGTATGGTACAATTTGAAGATGGCAGCATCAAAGCTCAGATGGGATTTCCGGATATGAAACTGCCTATTCAATATGCTTTGGCATTTCCAAAACGAATCGCTAATAATTTTCCACGTTATGGTTTTAAAAAAGTTAACACACTCACATTTGAAGAACCAGATCTTAGAACGTTCAGAAATCTAGGATTAGCTATTGAAGCGTTGAATAAAGGAGGCAATCTTCCTGCCGTAATGAATGCAGCCAACGAGATAGCCGTGTTTGCTTTTCTAAGAAACAGGCTCAATTTCCTGGATATGACAGATGTTATTGAAAAGACCATGAATAAAGTATCGTTTGTTCAGGAACCTACACTGGAAGAATATTTTGAAAGCGATGGCATGGCCCGCAATTACGCCGCTGATCTTATCAAATTGTAACTGCTTCAACATCAATTCCTTTAATATTCTTAATAAAATCAAATAATTCATCAACGGTTTTAAAATCGTTTATATTTAGCTGATATTTGCGATTCTTTAAATTTTTATAAAATACCTGTTTTCAGATATGGATTTATTAGCAATTAATTGGGCGTCGGTAAGTGTGCAGGTAGGGCAACTGTTGCTGGCCTTGTCTATCCTGATCGTATTACATGAATTTGGTCATTATATCACGGCCAAATGGTTTGGATGCCGGGTGGAAAAGTTCTTTCTTTTTTTCGATCCCTGGTTTTCATTGGTAAAGAAAAAAATTGGTGATACTGTTTATGGTATCGGATGGTTGCCTTTAGGAGGCTATGTTAAAATATCCGGTATGATAGATGAAAGCATGGATAAAGAAGCCATGAAACAACCGCCAAAGGAATGGGAATTCAGAAGCAAGCCGGCCTGGCAACGATTGATCATTATGCTAGGTGGCATTATCATGAATGTGTTGGTGGCATTTATTATTTATGCATTTGTATTGATGATATGGGGGGAAAGGAAAACGCCGATGAGTTCCGCTAAGTATGGTATATGGACAACAGACAGCCTTATGAACGAAATTGGATTAAGAAATGGCGATAAAATTTTAGCTGTTAATGGCGAACCTGTTGATTACTTTGAAAACCTGGGCGCCCAGGTAATATTAGGAAATGAAATACTGATAGAAAGGGACGGCAAGCAACAGGATATAAAACTGCCTGTTAACCTGGTAGAGAAATTAATTGAAAGCAAAAGAAAAAAAGGTTACCTATTACAACTTCGTTTGCCAACATATGTAGGCAAGTATGGTAGTAAGAATGATACATTATATGGTAAAAAGGCCGGTCTTCAGGAAATGGATAAAATTGTAGCGATCGATTCGATACCTGTACAATTTTATGATGAAATGACGACGATATTACAAAATCGAAAGAATAGCCAGGTAGTACTTTCGGTAGAAAGAAATGGTCAGCTAGTGAAATTGAACTCAAAAGTAAATGGGGAAGGAAAAATAGGCATACCCACTTTAGATGATGATCAATATCAGAAATTGGGTGTATATAATACAGAAGTTCGCAAATATGGATTCTTTGCAGCATTTCCTGCCGGTGTAAAAAAGTCAGTAGAGAAACTGAAATTTTATATCGATCAGTTCCGGTTGATCTTAAATCCAAGTACTGGTGCTTATAAAGGTGTCGGTGGTTTTAAAGCCATCGGTTCTGTTTTCCCGACGGAGTGGAGCTGGGAAGCATTCTGGAATATCACTGCGTTTTTGTCCATCATACTGGCGTTTATGAACCTTCTTCCTATTCCGGCGTTAGATGGAGGGCATGTAATGTTTACTTTGTATGAAATGGTAAGCGGCAGAAAGCCCAATGAGAAATTCATGGAATATGCACAGGTGGCTGGCATGGTTTTGCTATTACTATTAATGTTATACGCCAATGGAAATGATTGGTTTGGTTGGGGAAAGTAACAATAGGCAATAAGCAATAGACAATATGCAAGTAGAAGCTACCAATTGCTAATTGTTCATCGCCTATTGAAAAACGGGGCTGTACCGGTTTTGACAGCATAGATCTTTGAGAGTGTAAGCATGCAGTGCGTTGTATCATTAGCACTTTAATCTGAAGATTCAAACTTCAAATGGCAATACTCAGTATGCCATGGCTGCCTAATCAGTGATTAAGTAGTCATTAGGGCCGCCGGGCCGGTTGTTCTGTTACCACGCCCCGCCGCCGACATAAAAACAAAACAGGATGCTGCAACCGAAGGCTGTGACGGTTGCTAAAGACCATCCAGCTAAGCGATGAATTGGTTTGTTCATTTCCTGTTCATCGCCGACAAGCAATAATGAAATAAGCATGTAGAAAGCTTTTGACGAATATGTTTGGACAGGGGTTCGATTCCCCTCAGCTCCACCTAAGGGGATGGTCAGTTTTGACTATCTCCTTTTTTATGGGGCATAAGCCGTTCGAAGTAAATGCTTTACAAGATATTTTTTTACTCCAAATCGCGGTTCGATAATTACATTTCGATAATCGCTTCGTAATAAAAAAAGCAGAAAACCTACTAAATCAACTACCTGGGTGTTCGAATTCCTCTTGAGGTTTTGATTCGGCGGCCGCCAGAGTTTCTGGCTTAGATATTGTTTTCGCGATTAAGTAAAGAAAGTCTAATATCGATATTGCTTGCTCGTCGGTTACCTGAATACCGTTCTTTTTTAAAATTTTGACTGCTTGTTTAGTTGAAATCTTTCTACTCGGAAATGCTTTTGGGTTTTTATATGAGATCTTTTCCATTGTTAATCTGAATATTTTTATTGACATAACATAGTAACCAAGATGGGAAGTAATATGGACTTATTGGCAATCTTACGATTTTGGTAATGGAGTCATTGATTTTTAGTGCGCCAAGTGATTTGTGGGAGGAATTTATTCACGTGGGAGCAAGTAAACTTATGATAGAAGTATTGGCGAGTGATTGAGTTCGGAAGAAAATAGTTTTAAGGTATACAAATTCAATTGCTCCCGGGCGTTATGCCTCAAATTCCTAAATTTTATCAGTAATAATTTCAAAGCAATTAATGAACGGATGTTGTACCAGTTTTACTTACTGCCGCTTTGAATCCTTTTGCAAGTTTTTCGGCATTCCCAACGGCCCAATAATGCAGGAAGAAAACTTTTGGTTCTTCATGAACCATATGATTGTGCACCGCTACGACCTCAATACCATTTTCGACTAAAGCTTTAATTACTGGATTGACTTCGTTTTCGAGCATAGTAAAGTCACCGCAGACGGCAGCTTTTTCCGGTGTGCCCTGCCACGCTGCCCATGTATTAAAGCCCATAAAAGTGCTGACAGGAATTCCATGCTCCTGTAGCTTGATATCAGGTCTTCCGATTGTGTATTTATAAACGCCTTTACTGAGTTCACCTTTTTGACCAATTGTTGAATCCAGCACGGCGATGTTTAAAGTGTTTACCACACTGTCTGCTTTCTCGCTTTTTGGATCTTTGCCTCTTACTTCCTTTACCTTATCAAAAATCGCCCTTATTCCATTTGATAGAGTTGTAATATCTGCGGACCGGTCAATATGCATGTACATCACATTAGGCTGGTTGCGCACAAAGTGATTATGAATAGCGGTAATGGCAAATCCTTGTTTGATACTTCCTGTTGAACTGGTTTCAAATCTGTCTCGGTTAAAAT
>CAMLEX010000047.1 GCA_946479055.1 uncultured Bacteroidota bacterium
CTGTGATGCAGCAACTTCCGCAATTACGTTTAATAAACGCTATACGGTTGCTGTTGCAAAAATGGCTGATGTGGCCGTTGCCAATTCTGTTCATTTATTCAAAAATATTCCTGTTTCCGCTGTGCAAGCGGCTGATCAGCTAAAATTTCCCTTGTTTGTAAAACCAAATAACGGAGGCTCAAGTATTGGTATGAGCAAGGTTGATAAAGCAGAGGACCTGGAAGCTGCTATTGAAAAGGCGTTTAAAGAAGATAACCAGGTATTAGTAGAAGAAATGATAAAAGGAAGGGAGTTTACTGTCGGTGTTTTTAAAACAAAAGGCAATATCATTGTACTGCCAATTACAGAAGTAAAGGCAAATGATGATAAAGATTTTTTCGACTTTGAAGCTAAATATCAGGGTAAGTCAACTGAAACCACTCCTGCAGAGGTAGACGATGTAATTGCAGATAAAATAAGAGAAGCTGCTAAAAAAATATATGCCGTATTCAATTGTCGTGGAGTTGTACGCATTGATTTTATTTATAATGAAGAAACCGCGAGGCCCTATATGCTGGAAATAAATACTATTCCCGGGCAGAGTGAAGCCAGCATTGTTCCGCAGCAGGTGAAAGCAATGGGATGGAGCTTAAAGGAGTTTTATACCAAATTGGTGGAGGAAGCGTTTGAATGATAATTTTAAGAATTAATCCTGGTTGTTCAGATAGTTCTGAATCCGGGATGTTTAATAGCCCATTTTCCTGTTTACAAATTTATCTGCATGTTTAAATTTATCACACACCGGCCTTTATGGACCAATATCCTGGTAGGTATCATCATAGCCGTCATTCTTTTCTTTGTTTTTATTTTCTCGCTGAATTGGTTTACACATCATAATCAGTCAATGACAGTGCCGCAGGTAACTGGCAAGTCATTTGAAGCCGCAAAAGAATTATTAGAAAAAGAAGGGTTTGAAGTAGAGATTCAGGATTCTATTTATGTAGATACTACCAAACCTATGCAAGTGTTGAAACAGGTGCCTGAGCCGGATGAACAGGTAAAAGTGAACCGCACCGTTTATCTCACCATCAACCGGTCTGTTCCACCAATGGTTGAAATGCCAAACCTGGTTGGGTATAGTTATCGAAGTGCTGAAATGGCGTTGAAAAACTCCAACCTGAGAGTTGGGGATACTTCGTTCAAGGCGGATTTTGCAAAAAATGCTGTTCTGGAACAACATTATAACGGATCAGTAATTTCGGTAGGTACAAAAATCAGGATGGGGAGTAAAATATCGCTGGTACTGGGCGATGGAGTAGGGGACAGACAATTTGTAGTGCCCTCATTGGTCGGCATGACCTATGGCCAGGCGAAATCAATGCTGGAAGCTCACGGCCTTGCTTTTGGTGCTATTATTGCGCCAAATATTGAGGATACAACGAATGCCTATATTTATCAGCAGAGGCCCGAAAGGTATGATGATGAAAAACGATTTCGCTATATCCGCTCGGGGCAATTGATGGATATATGGTTGCAAAAGGATAAACCCGTTGTTGACAGTGCAGCGATTGCAGACCCGGTAGAATCTGAATAAACAAAAAGCAAATTTTAATTATGCAAAATATAACTGTAGAAGAACTGAAAAGCCGGTTAGATGCCGGTGAAAAATTAAATATTGTTGACGTCCGTGAGCCGTATGAGAATGCCGAATTCAATATTGGTGGAGTTCTATATCCTTTGGGCAAAGTGCAAACCATGATGGTTGATGAACTGGAACCATTTAAAGATGAAGAGGTGATAATTTATTGCCGCAGCGGCAACCGAAGTGGTCAGGCCTGCCTTATTTTAGACACATTGGGTTTTAAGAATACAAAAAACCTGGTGGGTGGAATGCTTGCCTGGCAGGAGAAGATAAAGAACTAAGAACCGCGATTTATAGGATTAGAAATGGATTGGAAGGATTTTTAGGTGCTTCTTCCGGTAGAATTCTAAAATGATAAAAGGGCAGAAATATTAACTTCTGCCCTTTTATTATGTTCTTTATAATCCTTCAAAAATCCAATAAATCGTGGTTCTTTCCTATAGCTTAATATTCACACCGATCATAAAATTCGTTCCGGCCATTGGGAAATAATAATTATCGGCAGTAATATCTCCATCTAATACATAACTATAGGTGTAACCATTGGGCTCATATTTTTTATCAAATACATTATTCACCTGCCCGATAATATTCCATTCGTTGAATATTTTGTTTTTTAATGTCAGTATTGCTCTTGCATCCTGTGTATAAAAAGCATTTAGTTTTCTTGCTTCATTTTGTGTGTTATCAAGGTATTGATCACCTGCATATTTGCTCAAAAAACTTAATTCAAGATTTTTTACCGGTAAGATGTTTATGGTGGCCCCACCAATAACCGACGGCGAAAAAGCGATATCTGTTTTTTGATGAGTTACTGAATGTTGGCCTATCCATTCCCAGTTGGCATTATAATCATCTAAGTATTCTGTAAATGCTTTTATCTTATTCTGGCTGAAAGTAAGGTTGGCAACAACATTCAGCCAATCAGCAAATACATAGCCTCCCTGTAATTCAATGCCCATACGGTAACTATTCGGTACGTTGATCCTGGTATAAGCTCCTACATCATTTATCATACCTGTTAATACCAGTTGGTCTTTGTATCTCATATAATATGCAGTAGCTCCAGCATGAAACGTTTCTGTTCTTTTTTCTATCCCAGCTTCAAAATCATGCAGTGTTTCCTTTTTGGGCTGATTGATAAGACCTGCTTCAAAATCATCACGATTAGGTTCTTTATTCGCCAGGGCATAGCTAAAATAAGATTGCCAGCCATTTTTGCTATAGACAATGCCAGCCTTTGGATTCAGGAAATCAAACTTGCGATTGATAAAAAGGTCAGGATTGTTTGAAAAGCCATTCATTTTATGTTGTACATGCCTGTACTGCATATCGGCAAATAAATTCCAATAAGCTGAAAATTGGTATTGCCACTTGGCATAGGCATTTACATCAGATTTTTTGGCATCTACTTCGTAGTACCGGAAATCATTATCAAAGCCATATTTGGCCCAAATAATATCACCATAATGCTGACCATCATATACACTCCATCCTCCACCAATAGTCAGTGCATGTTTATCTTTTTTGTATTGGGCAGAAAGTATCTGTCCATAAAAATAATTGTCTAACCATTTTTGACGAACAAGGTCAGTTTCTTCTATCGTATTGCCATTTATTACCAGGTTGGGCAAACCATAGTCAGCAAATTTTTCATCGCTTTTATAATTTTCATAATAACCCATTCCTCTTGTTAAAAAAGCAGCCGTATTAAAATTCCAGTTCTCATTGATGAGATGATTAAAAAATAGTTGGTAATGGGTTTGACGATAATTATCTGTTTCGTTATCGTAAGGCTCACCGGGTTTGTCCGTACCGCTGGAGTTGTACGTTCTTTCTGTTTTTAATAAATATTCTGGCACACCATTCCATGCCTGGTAGGTTTTTTCTTTTCCGGAAAAAATATTTAATCGCAGCGAAGATTTATCATTGATATATGCACCTGATAAATAAAATGCCTGCAGGTTGCTGCTGGCCCTGTCAATATATCCATCACTGGTTATCTGGCTAAGCCGGGCATCGACAGTAAAATGATTATCAATTAAACCTGTACCGGCTTTCACTGTATTTTTCCAGGTGTTGAACGACCCATAACTGTTATTCAGTTCTGCATATGATTTCAGGTTTGTTTCGTTGGTTGATAAACTAACCGTTGCACCAAAGGCTCCGGTTCCATTGGAAGATGTACCTACACCGCGTTGGATCTGGATGGAATTAACCGAAGAAGCGAAATCAGGAAGGTTCACCAAAAATGTTCCCTGGCTTTCCGCATCATTGTAAGGAATTCCATTAAGGGTAAAGTTGATACGGGTGGCATCTGTACCACGAATGCGAAGCCCGGTATAACCTATGCCGGTTCCTGCATCGGAGTTAACAACCACTGATGGCGTTTGGTTTAGAATAAAAGGAATATCCTGGCCCAGGTTGTTTTTCTGAATATCCTTTTTTGATAAATTGGTTTTTGTAAATGGCGCTTTTTCGCCAGCCCGGATAGCTTTCACTTCTACGGGGGTTAACAAATAAAAACTGTCTGTTGTTTCCTGTTTTTGTTTCGTTGAATCAATTTCCTTCTTTGGCGGAACAACTTGAGCAAATAATACAGAAGCTGAGAATAAAAGGCAGCTTGTAATTGCAATCCTCTTCATTTTTTTAAAATTTAAACGGTTAAAAATGAGAGGGAAATGCTGTAGGAGAAAGGGCAAATGACTGCCATCCTTCCCTGCGCAGGCATTACCCTGATCAGGTTTACGGGTTTGATCTCAGATTGATACTGAGCCTGGAGAAGTATGGCTTGTTGAAAGGCCCTTCGTCAGGATCAGGGTCAAACACCCCGGGAACACTGAAAACTTTAAAGCTTTCACTAATTAGAAAGTAAGAACTGCCGCAAAATTAGGAAGAAAATAAGTCTAACTCCTTGTAACATTCTTACACTACTCTTCGTATCACCTTAAAATCAGCGTGATCATGAAAAAAATATTTCTACCAATTTTGCTGCTAATCGCTTTTGGTACAGCGGGTTTTGCACAAAAAACCATTAACGATCCCAATGCGGAATTAAGGGATGCGAAAAATTTCCAGTCTATTGAATTATCCAACGCTTTTGATGTATACCTCACCCAAAGTAATGAGGAATCAGTAGCAGTGAGTGCTTCAGAAGCAAAATTCACGGAAAATATAAAAGTAGAAGTGAAAGGCGGAGTGTTGATTATTAGTTATGACAATAAAGGGAAATGGAATTCGGGTAATAAAAAATTGAAAGCCTATATTTCCTTTAAACAATTAAATAAACTCAACGTAAGCGGTGCCTGCGATGTTTATATTGTAGATGATTGGAAAGCAGACAATTTGAAGCTGGATCTTTCAGGCGCGAGTAATCTGAAAGGGAAAATGGAAGCGCAAAAATTAATGATTGATCTTAGCGGTGCTTCCGATCTTACATTGACAGGAACAGTAGGACAGCTAAATATAGAAGCAAGCGGTGCCAGTGATTTTAAAGGATATGAACTAGCAGTTGATTATTGTAATGCCAGGGCCAGTGGCGCCAGTGATATAAAAATCACCGTTAATAAAGAATTGTCAGCCGAAGCAAGTGGTGCCAGCGATGTAAATTATAAAGGCAGTGGATTGATCCGTGATATCAAAACCAGTGGAGCCAGCAGTATTTCAAAAAGATAATTATTAACTAACGAATAGTTAAAAAGCTGTTGTGAAACTATAATCACAACAGCTTTTTATATTTTGTTTGGCTGCTAAACTCTATGCCCTTACATTTGCACCGCGAAGTAGAGCAGCGGTAGCTCGTTGGGCTCATAACCCAAAGGTCGGGAGTTCGATCCTCCCCTTCGCAACAGCAAAATAAGCCATCCCGCCTTGGGCGGGATGGCTTATTAATTTTCCTGAACAGTTGCTGCTCAACTGGCAAGGATTGACTACCTTTCTTTCTTGCGATTTTGAAGCATGCAGCTTGTCCAAAAAACTCACTTGGAAAGCTTTTCAATGAAAACCGGTTTTGTCAACATATTCGGAAGGCCCAATGCAGGGAAAAGTACATTACTGAATGCGCTGATGGGCGAGAAACTGGCTATTGTATCGCCAAAAGTGCAAACCACCCGGCATCGCATCAAAGCCATCATGACTGAAAAAGACTACCAGGTTATTTTTTCTGACACCCCCGGTATCATAGAACCTAAGTACAAATTGCATGAAAAAATGATGCAATCAGTAAAAGGGGCGTTGGAAGATGCGGATGTCGCTTTGCTGATCGTAGATGTAAATGAAAACTGGGAAGAATGTAATACCATTTTTGAAGCATTAAAATTAAAAGTACCCGCCGTAGTTGTCATCAATAAAATTGACAGGTCGGGCCAGGAAAAAATAAAAGAAGCCATTGCTTTTTTTGAAAGTAAAAGTTATTGTAAAAAAACAGTTACTATTTCTGCTACCAGTGGTATCAACCTGAAAGGATTTTTAAAACCGATATTAGAATTATTGCCCGAAGGGGAACCCTTTTATACCGATGATGATATCAGTGATCTGCCGACCAAGTTTTTTGTCAGTGAACTGATTCGGGAAAAAATATACGAACTGGCACAGGATGAAATACCTTATCATACCGCCGTATTGGTGAGGGAGTATAAAGAAAAAACAACACTGGTAAAAATTGTAGCTGATATTATTGTACACCGGGAAACCCAGAAAGCAATATTGATAGGAGAGAAGGGAAGTATGATCAAAAAGCTCGGCACAATGGCACGTAAGGATATTGAAGAGTTTTTACAACAAAAAGTATTTTTAGAATTGTTTGTAAAAGTGAAACCAAAGTGGAGAGAAAATGATTTGCAGTTGAAAGAATATGGATACTAGTATGAGTGGTGAGAAGTCATTAGTGAGTAGGGGAAACTTCAGGGTAATCATTATTGAAAAAAGCGAATCAGAAGAATAGATTTTTAACCAATTCGGAATTGAAATTTTGATTTAACAGACAATTTCAATTTTCGGAGTCTAATTGTCCGCCGCGGCGGATTTGGGGTATTATGAGTTTTACAATAGCAATAGTGGGCAGGCCCAATGTAGGCAAAAGCACTCTCTTTAATCGTTTATTGGAAGAGAGAAAAGCCATTGTGGATGATGTAAGCGGTGTGACCCGCGATCGTCAATATGGTGTAGCTGATTGGAATGGCAAAGATTTTAATGTCATTGATACCGGCGGGTTTGTAGCTGGCAGTGAAGATGTATTTAAAAAAGAAATTGCCAAACAGGTATTGATCGCAGTGGATGAAGCTGACGCTATCATCTTTATGGTAGATGCACATACCGGAATGACTGACCTGGATGATTCGATGGCCCATGTATTGCGCCGTGGAAGCAAACCTGTTTTTTTGACCGTTAATAAAGTGGATAATAATGAACGGTTGCTGGAAGCTTCTGAATTTTATAGCCTTGGCTTTGACCAGATATTTTTTATTGCTGCCGCAAGTGGAAGTGGAAGCGGTGAGTTGCTGGATGCTATTACAGAATTAATACCTGCACAACCTGACGAAGACGAAGAAGACGAAACAGCATTACCCAAATTCGCTATCATCGGTCAGCCGAATGTAGGGAAATCTTCTTTATTGAATGCATTGATAGGACAGGAGAGAACTATTGTCAGTGATATTGCAGGCACTACAAGAGATACTATTCACACACACTACAATCTTTTTCAAAAAGAATTTGTACTGATCGATACCGCTGGTATTCGTCGTAAGGCGAAAGTCCATGAAGACCTCGAATTTTATTCTGTGATCCGTGCTATCAAAGCATTGGATGAAGCGGATGTATGTATGTTGCTTCTCGATGCTGAAAAAGGAATCGCTGCACAGGATCTTAATATATTCAGTCTTGCTGCAAGGAAGGGAAAAGGAGTTGTAGTATTGGTAAATAAATGGGACCTGGTAGCAAAAGAAACCAATACAGCCAAAGAATATGAAGCGACATTGAGAAAAAGATTGGCGCCTTTTAATGATGTACCTATTCTTTTTATTTCTGCCAAAGAAAAGACCCGCATTTTTAAAGCTATAGAAGTAGCCATAGAAGTATACGAAAAACGAAAACGAAAAGTACCAACATCTGAGTTGAATAACGTGATGCTGAAAGCGATGGAAACCTATCATGCCCCGGTGGTGAGAGGACATGCTATTAAGATCAAATTTGTAACACAGCTACCTACGGTGGTGCCTTCTTTTGCTTTTTTCTGTAATTTCCCTGATGATATAAAAACTCCTTATCAAAATTATTTGGAGAACCAGCTTCGCCAGCACTTTGATTTTAGCGGAGTGCCTATACGTTTGTTTTTCAGGAAAAAGTAGATTTTAAATTTTTTATAGAGGCGGGTTTACGTTGCAGATTAAAGTTTTTAATAAGTACCGCAACCCGTTTTTTATATTCTGTCAATTCCTCCTGCTGTTGTTGAATGAAGGTATTTTCTTTTAGTTTACCGATAACTTTTTCCATTTCTTTTTCGGTCTCATATACCATTTGCCGAAACGGACTGGCATAGTCTTTTGCCCGTGATTCATAAATGCCTTTCACCATCCATTCTTTAGTAGAAAGGGATTGTTGCAATAGCTGTAGAAAAATCTTTTCTGAAAATGTAGCCGGTGTTAGCTGCAGTAACTCCAGCATGGAAGCAAAAGCATGTTGCCTTTTATCTGTATGATATTGTTCACTGCTTTCTTTGTAAAATGCATGCACATCGTCCCAGCTGTTTATTTTGCCGGAATGAATATCCCTGATCAACGTATCCATAGCTTGCTTTGGAATTAATTGACCTCCGATATTCGTCCATTCGCTGCGATTTGGCTTGCCCATTGATTTTACAAGCTTGTCAAACGAATCAATATTTTCTTTTTCAATGAATGATAATAGCTGGGTGATGCCATAATAAACGATAAGTTCCTTAAAAAGACGATAGGCTTCTGCTGCTTTTATCAGTTGTACCTTTCGTGTAGTATTTTCCAAGCCTGTTATTAAAATTTCCTCCTCATCCAGGTTAGTGTTTTGCTCCAGCAATGTTGAACCCAATTTTAATATTTGTTCTTCACTTATTTTTTTACCTGATTTTTTTTGCTGGCTTTCACCAACTGCTTGTTTCATCAACTGCAGGGCATCAAACATTTCATTGACGCTATCGGGAGCAAGAAAATCATATTCGAGAAGTTGATTTTTAAAACTTCGTTTATCACGGCTTTCATATTTTCCTGAATTACGGGCCAGCGCATACATATTGTACATAAACCAATAGCCGGGCATGATAACCAGTTTGTCCTCGCTTACAACATTGCTTACCAAAGAAAAAGGAATACGAATATTTAATTCAGCCGGAAAATCGCCCTTTGCAATCAAGGTATAGGAAGCGAATTTAGAATTGTGTTTCAGACTGACGCACAACCCTGGCCAGAATCCACGACCAGCAATGATTTCGCCATCTGCACCGCGGGAATTATGGTTAGACCCGATGGTGGCGCCTGCTGCCATATTACTCTGACCTTTCAAAACGGAAGCACACAAAAATGAATTATTATGGTGTTGTTCATGAGCAGGAAAGATCAATGAATTCAAAACTTCACAACAGGAGATCGTGGAATTATCGCCGAGAAATGAATTGATCAACCGGGCTCCATACTTTAATTGTGAATGGGATGCCAGGATAAAACGTACAGCTTTGGCGCCATAAAAAGCTTTGCAACCATAACCGATAATTCCATTTACCATTTCGCATCCTTCACCAATTTGTGTAGGTGATTCAGCTGAAGAATTGATAGTGAGATTTTTTAATTTATTAGCACCCTTAATATAGGCATCACTGCCGATCATCGTGTCTTTAATGATACGGCTGTTTTTAATAACTGTCCGGTCCCCGATCATGCCATAATATCCACGACGGTTATCAAATTTCTTCTCCGTAAATTCTTTGAACTTTTCCATCAGTACTTCATCACCGCGGTAACGTGTCCCTACCCAGGCATCACCGGCCTGCATTCCATCAAAAGGCATTACACTGCGTCCGGCATTTTCATTGCATAGTTCAAGCCAGATACGTACGGATTCTTTTTCTCCCTTTTTTATAATGCCGTTACCGAATTTGGCATGATTGGAAACTTCTATTTCATTCACATTAACAATGATAACTTCATTACCGATGATATAATGACTGACATAATTTACATTATTGATCACAACATTATCGCCCAGGTCGCAACTGATGATAGAACTATTATATAAACCCACAGGCAGGCGGATGTCGTGAAATTCAAGATAAAATGGTTCCAGTTTTCCAATACGGATCAATCCATAAAACCTGCACTGTTGAACAAGTGAGCAATCAAATCCATTAGACACCAGTACATTTTTCCAGTTGTCAGAAATATTTCCATTAGCAACAAGCTGTTTTATTTCTTTTGCCGTTAATGAACGAAAACGATCATGATCTGGATTTTGTATATAACGGAGATAGTATTCGTCTTTTCCTTTTGGGATATACGAGGAATCTATAAAATTATATCCTAATCCACTGATGGGTGTTTTGGTGATATGGTTCATGCCCAAAATCCGCTTTAGCGGACTAATTAAAACCCTAAAGTGGTTAATTACTTTAAAGGTTGATTATTTAATAGTTTACAAAATATTTATTTCTCAAAAAAGTATTCGCTGAACATTGAACAGAAAGTTGAAGAGTGCGACGCAACGAAGATGCTATGAAAAACAATAGCTGGTTACACAATCCAATTCAATTACTTTCTTTAAAGAATTTTCAAATATCAATTAAACACTGTTACCTAAGTTCACCTTTATGGACAAGGATCTTTATTCCACTGTTACTGATTTCGCCAGGTTTCTTGGTTTATCTACATCACAGCCTTTGGCAATACCAATATAATAAGCCAATAATTGAAGTGGCACTACACTTAGCATTGGCGCTAATATTTCGTCAGCTGCCGGAACAACCATTATATCATCTGAAAGTTCTGTTGAATGTTCATCTCCTTCAGTAATCACTGAAATTACTTTTCCTTTTCTTGCTTTTATTTCCTGCATGTTGCTGACTACTTTTTCGTGGTAAGAGTCTTTAGTGGCAACAAAAACCACAGGCAATGATTCATCAACCAGGGCGATAGGACCATGTTTCATTTCCGCTGCGGGATAGCCCTCCGCATGGATGTAAGAAATTTCTTTTAGTTTTAATGCGCCTTCTAAAGCAACGGGGAAATTATATCCACGGCCCAGGTAAAGAAAATCACGGGCGTCCTTATATTTTTCAGCCAGCTTTTTTATATGTTCACTGTTTTTAAGAGTCCATGCTACTTTTTCCGGCACTTCATTGAGCTCATTTAATAAATGTAAATATCGTTCCTGCGAAATGGTTCCTTTCAGATGAGCGATCTTTAAAGCAATCATGGTGAGTACTGCCAACTGGCCTGTAAAAGCTTTTGTACTTGCAACACCAATTTCCGGTCCGGCGTGAGTATAAGCACCACCATGAGACATACGGGCAATTGATGAACCAACCACATTTACTACACCTAATATAATAGCTCCTTTGGCTTTAGCTGTTTCAATAGCTACCAATGTATCTGCTGTTTCACCGCTTTGTGAAATAGCAATGATCACATCTCCTTCATGAATAACCGGATTGCGATAACGAAATTCTGAAGCATACTCTACTTCAACATTGATACGGCAGAGTTCTTCAAAAATATATTCAGCTACAAGACCCGCATGCCAGCTGGTACCGCAGGCTATCATCACGATACGTCTTGCTTTCATGATCTGTTCAGCATATTGCTCAATACCACTCATCTTTATTGTTCCAGCTTCAGCATCTAATCTTCCGCGAAGGCAATCATAAATAGTTTGCGGTTGTTCAAAAATTTCTTTCAGCATGAAATGATCAAAACCACCTTTTTCAATCGCCGCAAGTTCAAGGTCCAGCTTTTGTACATAAGGTGTGATCTTTTCATTGCCGAGATTTTTTAAGATCAATTCATCAGGTTTTATAATTGCTAATTCATAATCGTTGACATATACCACTTCTTTGGTGTATTCTAACATAGGCGAAGCATCAGAACCCAGGAAATGTTCTCCTTTGCCGATGCCAATTACAAGAGGGCTCCCTTTGCGGGCAGCAATGATCGTTTCAGGATCATCTGCGTCCATCAATAGAATAACATACGCTCCAACCACTCTTTTTAAAGCGATACGAACCGCTTCTTCTAGGGAACAGTTATTATTGGTTTTAATTTCTTCAATAAAATTCAATAATACTTCTGTGTCAGTATCGCTTTTGAAAGTATATCCTTTACCTAGTAATTCATTTTTGAGCGGTGCATAATTTTCAATGATGCCGTTGTGGATCATTGCTAGTTTGCCGCTGGTAGATTGATGCGGATGTGCATTGCGATCACTGGGTTCTCCATGAGTGGCCCAACGTGTATGGCCAATACCAGCATTGGCATGAAGATTTTTTCCAACAATGGCATCTTCCAATTCTGCTACTTTACCTTTTTTCTTATATACATTTAATCCGTTGCCGTTTTGTAAAGCAACTCCAGTGCTATCATAGCCACGGTATTCAAGACGTTTTAGTCCTTTAATGATAATTGGGTAAGCTTCTCTTGGGCCGGTATATCCAACAATTCCACACATAAATAGTAAAAATTTTAGGCGGTAAAGATAGAGATATATTTAGGTTGTGCAAACGATTGTCAGGTTGTTAAATAACCGTTTACCAGTATTGTATTAAACGATAGTGTAATACAAAATACGACATGTACTTCGTCATTTGTACCCGAGGATATTTTTTATAATAATGATCCACTAAGCATCATGAATGCAACGGAGAAATAAATGACAAGACCTGTAACATCTACAAGCGTTGCTACAAAGGGTGCTGAACTTACAGCAGGATCTGCACCGAGACGTTTCAAAATCATTGGCAGCATACTACCAGCAAGTGTGCCCCAGAGTACAACACCGAGCAGGGTCAGGCCAACAGTCGTACCCAATGCCATCCAATGTTCTCCATACATATGTGGAAATATAGAATGCCATACGGCGATTCTGAAAAAACCGATCACTCCCAATACTGAGCCTAATAAAATACCGGAAAAGATTTCTCTTTTCATTACCCGCCACCAGTCAGCTATGGTTATTTCGCCAACAGCCATGGCTTGTATAATAAGTGTAGATGCTTGTGAACCACTGTTACCCCCGCTGGAAATGATCAGGGGGACAAATAAGGCCAGAACAACTGCTTTGGCAATTTCATCTTCAAAATAAGCCATTGCTGTCGCTGTAAGCATTTCACCCAAAAACAAAATGACCAGCCAGACAAGTCTTTTTTTAAAGAGCCTGAAAATGGGCATTTCAAGATAGGGCTCATTTAATGCTTCAGTACCACCCATCTTTTGCATGTCTTCGCTAAATTCTTCACTGGCAACCCATAATA
>CAMLEX010000048.1 GCA_946479055.1 uncultured Bacteroidota bacterium
AAAACTGCGTTTCTTTATTTCATTGATTTGTGACCAGGAAGTGAATGATAACCGAAAGAACCGAGGCGTAAGGCCATTACCAAACCTTGAAACAAAATTTGTAGCGGCCAATACACTCCTCGGATTAAAAAAACAACTTTTGCTTCGCAATCCCAAAATTGAAGAACTTGAAACTGAGTTAAATGATGTTCGCCATAAACATTTTAGTGCCAGAACCACAGCAACTAAACGCAAGTGGCGAAACCGTGACCATGAATTAAGAGAACAGATTGGTGAACTTTTAAAATTCGATGGATGGGATAACACTACAGCAGAACTGGTAGCTAACTGGAATCCATATGAGCAGAATACATTTGCTGATTTTTTTGACAATGAGTGGATGTTTGGGATTTTGGATGGATTCGATATCGTTATTGGTAATCCGCCCTATATCAGTTTACAAAGAATGGATGAAACAGAGGCACTAAAAAAAGCGAGCTATAAAACTTTCGAAAAGACAGGGGACTTGTATTCTCTCTTTTACGAACAAGGGAATAACTTACTAAAGCTCAAGGGGATTTTATGTTATATCACTTCTAATAAATGGATTAATGCAAACTATGGAAAGAGTACAAGGAAATTCTTTGCCACCCAAACTAATCCACTTATTCTTATTGATTTTGCAAAGCTGAGAATTTTTGAGGCCGCAACCGTTTTTGTAAATATTTTAATTTTTCAAAAATCGAAAAATCAAAATAACCTGCAAGCGTGTAATATCGAAGGAGATAAACTGCCTGAAGAGGGTTTGCAAGGATACTTTCAGTCGCACAAGTTTTTACTAAAAGATTTAGATGAGAACATTTGGAAGGTTAACAACTTTCTTGCTAGTTATATCACTAGACAGATAGATATGAAAGGCGTGAAGCTAAAAGACTGGAAAGATATTAATTTTTTCAGAGGAGTTACAACTGGATTTAATGACGCATTTCATATACCAGCCGCAACAAGAGAACGGCTAATAATAAACAACCCTATAAATTCAGAAATAATAAAGCCCTTATTAAGAGGTAAAGATATTAAGAGATGGAAATACTCTTTTGAAGATTGGTATCTAATATTTACAAAACAGAAAATCGACATATCTCTTTATCCAGAAATTGAAAATTATTTACGAGAATTTTATTTGGATTTAATTCCCAAAAAAGATTTAGATGAAAAAAGAGGAAGAAAACCGGGGATATATAAATGGTATGAAATACAGGACAATACTGCTTATTACAAGGAATTTGAAAATCCCAAGATCATTTGGATAGAAATTTCTGATAGATCTAATTATGCTTATGACGAGTCCGGAATGTATCTAACAAATTCTGCTTACTTTATTTCAGGTAGCAATCTGAAGTATATTTTATCAATTCTTAATTCAAAAGTAGCAGACTACTATTTTTCGCAAATCACTGCAACCATTGCCGGAGGTAGGAAGCGTTATACAAAGCAATATGTAGAACAGGTGCCAGTACCCAGCTTGTCTGAACAGGCGCAGCGGCCTTTTATTAAAATTGTTGACTACATCCTTTTATTAAAAAAATTTAGTGATGACAAAGAAGCCAGAAATGCTTGCACCCATTTTGAACTGGTTTTAGATGCAATGGTATTTGAACTTTATTTCGAAGAACTAATTAAAATAAATGGACTGGAGATAATCAAACATGTTACTGAATTGCCGGAGATAGCTGGTTTTGACGACAATATAGACTATTCAGAGATTTTAAATTCATATAACCTGACCTATCAAAAAGATTCTCCCGTTCGCAATAGCATATTCTTTATCGATTCTATTCCCGAAATCAAAGAAATTACTTCATCGGTATTATAAACTTTCTTCCACTTAATGAAAATTAAATCCATCCAATTTTTTGATTATAGGGCATTTTTTAATGGAAAAAATGATCAGTATCTTTTAAACGTTGACGGAAAAAATTTGCTGGTTTATGGCGAAAATGGGAGCGGTAAGACTTCATTTTATAGGGGACTAAAGGATTTTTTTCATGGAGAAGATTTTATTGTCCATAATCAAACTCCAAGACTGAATGAGGGGTTTATAGAGATTATTTTATCAGATGGAACTGGAGAAAGGTTGGAGGCAAGTGGAAACAAACCTGCAAAAGCAGAAGTTTTAAATACCCCTAAGCTAAATAGCTTTCTTTCATACAAGGAATTACTTCAAACCCATTTGGTAGAGACTGACGAAATTAATTTGTTTCAACTATTGGTGAATGGTTTATTAAGCGAACACTCTCTGGCTTCGTTAGGAACGCTGGCTGATGCGTGGGGAGATGAAAAGTCTAAAAGCCTGCAAAATGAAACCGATAACCTTAACCAAGGTTTAAAAAGAGGTGAGATCGACAAAGAGGAAGCAGCGGAGCAAATTGAAATTGCAAAAGCTAGGTTGGAGGAAGAGCACACTAAATTTATAGACGAACTAAAGCAATTGCTTAGCCAAATAAACGACAAGTTAACCGAGATACTTGCTTACTTTAATCAAAACCTCGAAGTAAAAATAGAGTTAGGCTCAATCGAGTGGGGTAATCCTTTAGACTCAAAAATAACTCTTGATGTAAAATATTATGGCATCGCTGTTGACTCTCATCACGATTTTCTTAATGAAGCAAGACTATCTGCAATAGCAATTTCCATTTATTTAGCCGCAATTAAGTTGAACCCTACACAAAATGCAGTTAAATTTCTATGCTTGGATGATATCTTTTTAGGATTAGACATGAGTAATAGACTGCCTCTCTTAGACATTCTTGAAAAGGAATTTAATGATTGGCAAATTGTTTTGACTACTTATGATAGGCATTGGTTCGAAGTGGCCAAAGTGGAGGTTGGCTCAACAAACTGGCAACATATAGAAATGTATTCAGCTCAAAATAGCAACCCATCCTTTGAATATCCAATAATTATTAAAGAGTCGGATAACTATCTTTCCAAGGCAAAGAAATACTATAAAACAAAAGACTACCCGGGTTGTCTAAATTACTTAAGGAAAGAGATTGAGAGGCTAATTAAAGAAAGACTACCAGAAGAAAGCATAAGACATTATGAAGGGCAGCCTCATAAGCTTTCTCATCTTTGGGATGTAATGGTAGATCGATATAATACAATAGGACTTCCTATAGCTAATAACATTACAGATACTTTTTCAACAACCAAGCTAACCCTCTTAAACCCACTTGCACATGATAATTTAAGTCAGCCAGTATATAAGCATGAATTGGAAAAGGCTTTTAGTCTTATAGATGATATTAGTAGTTTGCCAATTCTTCAAAATATTACTCTCCTTTCTAAGGGGATGGAATTACAATTTATTCACCCTACACAGAACTATACCTTTACTTTTGAATTATTAACGGATTGGAGATTAGAAGTTGCTAATACCGTAAGAACACAAATTTTTCCTAGATGTAAGGTTAAGCATTGGCAATTTAATGGGAATGATTTTTGGAATTTTCGAACTAAAGCTATTTCTACTGAGTCAGAAAAAGAGGTTATTTTAAAAAGAGAGGATAAATTAGATGTAGTACAAAGAAATTTAATAAGAACTCCTGGACTTGGGATAACTATTGACCTCGTAGATAGAAACACAACTTTCAACAACATTTGGACATTAAGGCAAATTCTTCAAGATAGCACCAATGGAAGAAGAGTAAATTGGTTTTCAAGAATCTTCGTTAGGCTATTTGGAAATTAACATTATTTATAATCAAAGCTTATGGGAGAAAATCTTTATACCGCGTACTGGCAGTCGGTTTTGCCAAATGTTCTTAGCCAATTTAAAGAAGGCAGACAAATTATACAGCTACCCGTAAAAGAACTTTCGCAATACGGAGATCGTAAAAGCTATCATACCAATTTCAGAATAGTAAATGGTAAGTTAGAAAACCCCAACATTGCCTATGCACAAGGCAGAGATTTATATGCAGTGCTATCACACAATGAGTATTTTAAAGATAACCTGTCAAATGTCACCCTGCAGGTTACCGTTAGCAAGGATCAGCAGCTTAAAATAGAAATATTAGCTGCCAATGCTCCGGATTTTTTTACTGAGGAAGATTTTGCAGAGTTGGGCCGTTTCGCCAAACAGCGGATGGATAAGGACAATCCGGAACATAAAAAAGCGTATGATTTTTTAAAAGTTACGTATTCCAAGACAAGTTACTGGGCAAGACAGGTACAACAAAGAGTATTCCCGGATGGTTATGTTCATGTCATTCAAAAACCAACCAACCAGGCAAGTAAGTTTGAATACTATCAATGGGCAAAAATCTATCCCGATAAAACTGCTTATGAATATGAAGCACTCTCATTTACAGTTGGAATAGATACCGATAATCAGTTTACTGTAAAGATTGATACGGTTGGTTTGGCAGACGCCGACGAGCGGCGAAAAAAATATTTGCAGCTCAGAGGTGATTACAACAACTCAAAAATTGTGAGGAATCTCTCGGATGAGCAGGTGTTGGACAAGGGTTGGCAATATTTAATTGATCTCACATCAAACCTGATTCTGGAGCTTAAACCTTCTTTCGATTCTTTATTAAACTCCTTTCAAGGTACTAAACAAAAAGATCAAAAGTTTGTACAAACTAATGCTATGTCGTTAAATACTATTCTGTATGGTCCGCCGGGAACTGGAAAAACTTATAATACGATTGACAAAGCCCTGGAAATTGTCGACAACGGTTTTTATAATACCCATAAAGCTGATCGTAAAGAGTTAACCAGCCGTTTCAACGAATTGTTGATCGACGATTTTAATGATAGTTCGGGGCAGATTGCTTTCTGTACATTTCATCAAAGCATGAGCTATGAAGATTTTGTTGAAGGCATTAAGCCATTAAAACCAATTGCGGGACAACCATTAAAATATGATATTGAAGATGGGATCTTTACATCTTTGTGCAAACTAGCCAACTCTAATTTTGAAAATTCGAAGATTGAAAACAGTGGAAAGTTAGCATTTGAAGAAGCATTTCAAATGCTCCAGGATGAATGGGACAATGATAGGTTAATAAAATTTCCTTTAAAAACCCAGGGATACGAATTTACAATTCTAGGTTTTACTAATACTTCCATACAGTTTAAGAAAGCAAGTGGTGGTACCAGCCATACTCTGAGTATAAACACACTCCGCGAGTTATACTATGGCAAAGAGTTTAATTTTAAGGAAGGTGTTGGAATATATTATCCCGGGGTGTTACAAAAATTAAACTCCTACAAGGGTAGCGAGAACAAGCGGACTGTTTTAGGGTCGTATGTTCTAATCATTGACGAAATAAACCGCGGTAATGTATCCCAGATTTTTGGCGAGCTGATTACACTGATTGAGGAAGACAAAAGAGCAGGGAAAGAAGAAGCATTAACTGTAACGTTGCCTTATAGCAAAACAAATTTTAGTGTTCCGCCAAACTTGTACATAATAGGAACTATGAACACCGCTGACAGAAGCGTAGAAGCTTTGGATACAGCATTACGAAGAAGGTTTGTGTTTAAAGAGATGATGCCGCTTCCGGAACTATTGCACCCCAAACAAGTATTATGTTCTTTTTGGAACAAACCTGAGCATATCAATCTGGAGTATGACGAATGGATTAAGGAACCATACAAATCCAAAGCGGATGTTTTGTATAAACTTATTGGGATATCAAGGGAATTGGAAGCTTCCATACATGATAATGATTCCGAGGTTGAAAGACAGTATTGGATGGGTGAAGATTTTGCTTCTATAAATGACGATCAGTTTATAGGTATACGATTGGATATTCTTCTGCAAACAATCAATGGCAGATTACAAACTCTTCTCACAAAAGATCACACAATTGGACATGCGTGGTTAATGAATGTGTTTAGTCTTGAAGATTTGCAGGGGGCTTTTAAAAATAAAATAGTGCCTTTACTCCAGGAATTTTTCTATCATGATTATGGTAAAATAGGATTGGTACTGGGTGATGCTTTTGTAGCACAAAGCAAAACCAATAAAGGATTGTTTGCAAAATTTAAAGATGCTGCTGAATTATCAGAAGATTATGATGGCAAAGCAATGTTTACGCTAAAAGATCCTTTTAGCCTTGGCATAGCCGACTTTCAATCAATATACCAATAGACGGTGGCGAGTAAAAACATCATAAGAGTTGCCGAGTTTGAAAAGCTTTATCATGATGAGGCAAAACCATTCAAACGAAAACACTGGGAAGCCTTATGCCGTTACCAGGAGCAACAAAATAAGTCAGAGAATAGACGGGTAGAGTATTATCGTATCCTGAATAAAGGTATTCAGTTCACGAATTATGTTGGGGTGATACAAGCTGGTAACCTGACTGTTGAAGTGTTACCAAAAACAGATAGGAATAATGCTACAGCAGCTAACCTGACAACTCAGGAACTTAAATTGGCAGATGCTGAAACAGCCACAAGTAAACAAAACTGGCATGATGTACTGTTGCAAATGCTAAAAGAGTGTCGGCTGTTGCGGATAAATCATGTTGACAGAGCCAACCTGAATTTGAAAAGCAATTCAGTACTTGACATTTACCTTGAGCTATTCTTAACAGAAGCTGAAAAGTTACTGCATGAAGGGCTGGTTAAAAAATACAGGAAAACAGAAGGAAACAACCTGGCATTAAAAGGGCAACTACTGTTTTCAAAACACGTAAGCCAAAACCTTATTCACCAGGAACGGTTTTATGTTCGTTACACCGAGTTCAGCAGGAACAATATTTTTAACCAGCTATTATTAAAAACCCTTTGCCTAATTCCTCAACTCAGCAGCAGTCCCTGGCTGACAGATAAAGTAAACAGGTTGTTATTGGATTTCCCGGAATTGCCGGATTGCAATGTGAGTTATTCAACATTTGACAAACTTGTGTATGACCGCAAAACAGAACGTTACAAAGAAGCCTTGCTGATCAGTAAAATGTTATTGCTGAATTACTGTCCCGATATAAGCGGTGGTTCGGAAAATGTAATTGCCATTTTATTTGACATGAATAAACTATGGGAAGAATTCGTGTACAGAAGACTTTTGAAATCAGCAGAAGAGGGCATAACTATCGCAAGGCAACAAAAGAAAGATTTCTGGTGGAACACCGTTGAAGAATATTTCAAGACTGTAAAACCAGACATTGTAATTACAAAGAATGGGAAGACAATTATTCTTGATACAAAGTGGAAAATAGTAGATGATAACTCACCCGGTGATAATGATCTAAAGCAGATGTTTGTTTACAATCTTCTTTGGAATGCTGATAAGTCTGTACTTGTTTATCCGGGGAATGCAAAAAACTGCGGAGGTTCCTATCCTCATTTTCCATTGTCAGCACTATATGGAAAGAATGACGATAAAGGATTTTATAACCATTGTTCCCTACATTTTTTGCAGGTATTAGACATAGATGGAAAGCTGGTCGCCAATGAAGTATTCAGAACTTTTTTGGGGAGCTTATAATCATTTCCGTCGTTGCGGTGATTGAACTACAGATCAGTGGCGGGTGGAGATACTTCGCTTTGCTCTGTACACCCGCCACGGCGTAAAATTTTATTCATTACGGGTTTAGTCCGCATTCAGTTCTATTTACTTCACTATTATCTGCATCTGATTATATACCACTATCTGCGGCTTATTTTTATACAAACTGATTTTGCCGCTAATGCACACATCCTTGTCTTTATAAAATACTTCCGCTTCTCTTCAAACTTCGCCCTGGCATCTGCCCATATTACAACGGTAAGCGGTGCATCTGGATATTTGCCGCCGGCATTCAACAGGGTGGGAGTGTCCTTGCTGCGGTCAAGAAAGATGCCTCCATAAATTTTGGTGCAAACGGTTATGGAATCGCCAACATACTTAGCCAGTTCATCGATCTTTATTTCCTGTTGTGCATGCACCACTGCTGATAAAAATAAAATGCTGATAGCTGCTACTACTTTTTTCATGTTTTGCCTTTAAGTGAAAGACAAAGATAAAGCAGCGGGTTTACAGCAATTACCGGCTTTTCGCCGGGACTAAGAAATCCCGTCTTAATTAATTTGATCATCATCAAATCAGATTGCGTCGGTCTGCCATCAGCATTCGTTATACTTCGGCTTTCATGAACGCATCCCTCGCAATGACGGAGACTCTGGGGCTTTGATGTGTTCTTTCGTTATCGGAGTCTCGTCATTGCGAGGCCGCTGAAAACACAGTTGAATTGTATTGTTAATTGCCAGCGGCCGAAGCAATCTTCTTTAGTCTCAGCCTTGGTGTGTGTCCGTAAAGAAAGGAGGGCCACGCTCCACGCTGTGTTGACCTTAGTCTTCCATAAATAAAAAAATATTGTTGAGGATAAAGTAATCCATCTTCGTAAAAATCCGATTTCATTTCAGCCGGGTGCTTTCTATCTTGCGCCGCTTAAACTATCACCTCTTTATTATGCCTTATTTCGTTGTTACTGCAAAGGAGAAAAAGGAAGGATCCAAAAGACGGAGAAAAATTGTGATGGAAGCCGCCGGCATGGAACGTGCTAAAGCTGCATTCATAGATAAATGCAGGGATTTAGATTTTGAACCCAACTTCGTTACTCTCAGGCAAATTACCCGAATCGAATATGAGGCTGTCATTGCTACTATGATGGGAAAAAAGTCTTTAAAGTAATTGCGGTCTGCATATATTTTCTTTCTTTGCAGGTTTTCGTGTCCGCACGAAACAATCAAATAGCATATGAGGGAAGCGAATATGTTATAAGACAAGACTGGGCTTTACCTATCTTTATTTACCAATGGGAAAAACGTTAACCGATGCACTAACCCTGGTCAGTGGTCTTTGCTGGACCCTGGTTTATATATTGATCATTGTTCGTTCCTATCAGGACAAAACCTATGGCATGCCGTATTGGGCACTGGCGTTTAATTTCAGTTGGGAATTTATCTTTTCCTTTCTCCTCAATATACATTCACCCGACCTGCAATTGCAACTTATCATCAACCGGGTATGGCTGGCTTTCGATGTTTTTATTTTCGTTGCCTATTTTATGTATGGCAAAAAGGAATGGCCATCCTCTGTTCCCCGCTCTCTTTTTATTCCCTATTCAGTGTTGGTGCTGGTTGTTGGCTTTTTCTTCGTTTACCTGGTCTCGGTGGAACTCGATCATTCAAAAGGAAAGTACGCTGCCTTTATTCAAAACCTGATGATGTCCTGGCTCTTCATCGCCATGCTCAATCGCAGGAAAAACACAAGCGGGCAATCCATTGGCATTGCATCTTTCAAACTGATAGGCACACTGGCGCCTACGCTGATCTATGGTTTGAAATCCAACTTCGTTTTGTTTTTGGGACTGAGTTGTTTCATCGCCGACCTTATTTACCTGCTGCTACTGGTTGGCATACGCCGTAATCAGATTTCCCAAAGCCCCCGTTAGTTTTTTCCGCCGGTGCGGGTCTTCCAAAAAATATCACGCCGCAGCGACTGCGAGCAAAGCGACGCAGGAAAGCAGGAAGCAAGCGAAGGATCTTCACCAACCGCACGAACTAAGAAATCCCGTCTTAATTAATGCTGTCATCATCAATCAGATTGCGTCGGTCTGCCATCAGCATTCGTTATACTTCGGCTTTCATTAACGCATCCCTTACAATGACGGAAGACTCCGGGGCTTCGTCATTGCGAGGACATGGAGGAAGTGTTGTAGACTTTATTAATCATCATTGGCCGAAGCAAAGCAATCTTCTTCCGCCTTGGCAGGTGTTCGCCTCAGTCTTGGCGTGTGTCCGTAAAGAAAAGTAGACATGCACCATGGCAACGGAAGTCGCAATCTTATATATTCAGCAATTCTACTCAACTTTATTATATATATTGCAATGCATTAACCTTATTAACGAACCAAAACCACCCGATGGCAAGCCTTGTCCACAAATCCAAGTTAAATTCAATACTTGAAGACCTCAGAAAATATCAAACCTGAGGCATATTTCACTATCACATTCCTGGTAACCTGTATTCAAACTTACTGCGTTTGGGTAGGTTTTAATACCTCTCCGGCATCATCTACAGATGCGGGTACGAAGGCATGCACCTCATTAGTCAGGCAATATTGAATGAAATAATGGAGCCGGGACACAGTACAGGAAATGATGCAACGAGTGTTATAAGGTATTAATCAGTAAATCAAAACTCAAAATAAAAACGAATGAAAACAATCATTACTTTATGCCTGCTATGCTTTTTTACACAAACTCTCTCAGCCCAAAGTCAAAAGAAGACATTGTATGGCAGTTTTGTATTGGAAAACCATGTTTTTCAATACCAGTATAAACGGAACGGAAATATTCATAGTTTAAAATTGTCATCCCTGGCAAAGCCTGACGCCACCTCCGGTTTGGATTCCATTAAGCTGGATAAAACGCTGGATTTTATAAAAACGGCAACAGTTGCAGATAGCACCAAAAAATTTTATCCTGGTGCCACTCAAGGTATAATAGATACTATTGCCCAGCTTCATTCATATTTGGAACACTTAAAAGAAGTAAAAAATAAAAGGCCTACATGGAAAACTCATTACGAAAATATTGGCAAGCTCGTAAGTATTTTTGAAAAATATAAAATAGAGGCTGTAATGTTACCTGATACTACAGCAAAAAAAATATACAGTGTTGCCGAACTATTAAATCATTATAAGAGTTTTCTGCAAATTGCTGCCGACCCACAAAGCACCCAGGAAATTCCTTTCCCTGAATTGAAACTGGACGAGTTCAAGGCAGTTTTTGTACAACAGTTATCGCAACTATATCTTGCAAAAAATAAAGACCTGACCGGAGCGCTACTTGATAAAGCAAATACCAAAGCGGTTGATATAATGTATGAAATTAAGGCCAGGGCGGATTTTCAAAACGACGAGCCGGTTACAGCTTTTCTTAACCTGAAAAGAAAATATATTGATATTGATTTTGAAGTTCCTGTTGCAAAAAAATCGCCTGAAGAGCCCACTGACTCAACTGTTATTATTAAGGTACCATTTGAGGTTACCAATATTATTGTTGAATTTGAAGATGGTACTATAAAGAATATTTTTGCCGATTTGCATCCGCAAGTGCAAGAGTATATAAACGTTTATGGAAGCAGTACTATCAGGTTCAGAAACAACAAGCCAATCAGCATCTCAGGAAAATTTGATCCTGATATTTTTACTGAACATAAAATATTCGCCGGCAATACAAGAGAATTAATGAACACACTTTTTGAAGAATCAAAAAGACAAAAGCCGCACCTGGCTTTTGATAAAGAGGCATTTCTGAATAGCGGAAGTTATGGAAAGGCTCATTTTAGGTTAAGTAATCTTCTTGATTATAAAGTTGTTTCTGAAACAGATAATGAGGATTATAGTCCAGCCAACAGTAAGGTTGAAATAAGCGAACCGAATGCCCTTGTAGAATTAAAAAAAGAAAAACGTTCTAAAATTATTACGGCAAGAGCCTATACAGATTTCCAGGGATTGACTAATGATCAACCCAATGGGCTTGTGCAAATTGAAGTGTCAAGAAAGGTAAACTTTTTAACGGGAAGACGGCAAGGCTTTTTAGGGATTGCCTCAGGTAACAGGAAAGGAATTTATACAGGCGGGTTTACTTATATTGAACCGAAATTTACGCTGAGTAAGATTGAGGAGAATAACAGGTATTTAAATCTTGATTCATCTTCACTCGATAAAACGAGAAGCATGGGGGATAGCTCAAACTATTTTCAATTAAATCCTTTGGAAGTTTTGCGTTACCAACAATGGAGTTTTGGCATAGATATTAATATTTTCAAATTAAATCTGCACAACCGTAAATCCAATTTTCAAGTTAATGGAAACTTTAACTTTGGCCGGACTTCCGCAGTGGACTCTATAAAAATTGCGAATGAGAAAATCACTTACGTGGCCAGTCAGAATATTTCAAGGATAAGCACAACCACGTATGGCTTAGGTATCATGTATGAAGTAAAACCCGATTCAAGGTATGGCTTATCCTTTGGTTATGATTGGCGCTGGATGGATGTATTGAACACTAGATTTGAATACAATCCAAATTTTAGTAATGAATATCGTACCGCATGGTTCAATGGTTTCATTAAAGTAAATGATGATTCAAAACTCTTCTGGAGGTTTCGTAAAAACTGGCTAAAAGATAAGTCCAGGCATAATTATTATCAAATACAATTGGGATATGAGTTAGACATTTTTAAAGCTACTAACTAATATTCCATGTTAAAAAATCGGTGTAAGTCTCAGCCTTGTTGTGCGTCCGTAAAGATAAGGAGCCCAGTGAATGCCTTCACGCACCGGAATTATGATTGATTATATTGGTGCGTGAACGCACCAAGGCAGCGGCGCCTCAGCCTTGGTTAGGTTAGTGTCCGTAGTAAATAAAAAAGCCCCGGTTCGTGTCTCACGAATAAGGAAATCGGTTCGTGAGACACGAACCAAGGCGGCGGCCGCCGGCATTTAACAGGGTTGGAGTGTCCTTGCTGCGGTCAAGAAAGATGCCTCCATAAATTTTGGTGCAAACGGTTATGGAATCGCCAACATACTTAGCCAGTTCATCGATCTTTATTTCCTGTTGTGCATGCACCACTGCTGATAATAACAAAATGCTGATAGCTGCTACTACTTTTTTCATTTTTTGCCTTTCTGAGTCAACGCCTTTGGGTTGGCTTTGAGTGGGCTTTGCTTATACTCTTTTCTTTAAGCAAATCTGGTAAAACCGGTATTAATTGTATTAATGTGTTTAAACGGTCTTACTGAACATATCCTGGATCATTTTTGTGTCCATACGTGCGAAAAAGAGGAATGACTCGCCGCGAACAGCAAGACCAGTCGCAACTATCTTGTTAAATAATAAAGTTGTTTAGCAATAACTTTATTGCAGGTCACCAAAGTTCAGAGAAATAAATTCATACAAAGAACTTCAAAAAAATTTCGACTGGCATTATTATCAAAGTCAGTCATTACGCCTGCGTGAAAAAATGAGATAGTGAGCAAATCATTACAGGGAGCGCATTTTCCTCCAATTACATTCCAAGTCAGTGTATCTAACGGTACAATTAT
>CAMLEX010000049.1 GCA_946479055.1 uncultured Bacteroidota bacterium
AATTCTTTTCTGACTCCGCTGGTATGATGACTCAGTAAAGGTACCTGCGCATGTACTAGCCAGGGCTTTCTTTCTTTGCGAACAGCAGAACAAACATGTTTCATGACATCGTAAGAAACTTCAAAATCACTTCCATCAACTTGTATACGGTTCATGCCTTTGAAGCCCGCTGCAAATTCAAACGCATTCATGGTTCTTGCTTCCTCAGCAGTTACGCTAATACCCCAGTTATTATCCTGAATCAGGTAGATAATAGGCAACTGTTTCAATACAGCAAATTGGAAAGCTTCACTTACTTCACCTTCAGTGATACTGGCATCACCTAAAGAACAAATAACAATGGGTAATTGACCATTTACCCCTTTTTTTAATTTTGAAATATCATTCTTCTCCCAGTATTGAATACCCTGGGCAATACCTGTTGTAGGAATAACCTGCATGCCTGTAGCGCTGCTTTGATGTATAATAGTTGGCTTATCTTCTCCCCTATAATTAGGGTGTGAATAATATTCCCGTCCACCTGTGAAAATATCATCGCCTTTGGCAAGCAGTTGTAGCATTTGCTGATAAGGAGTAAATCCTAATCCCATCAGCATACTTTCATCGCGATAGTATGGGCTTACATAATCCTGTGGTTGTAATTGAAAAGCGGTAGCCAGCTGGATAGCTTCATGCCCTCTTGAAGTAGAATGAACATATTTACAAATAGCACGATTGGCTTCATAGGTTTCAGCCATTTTTTTTACAAGGCTCATAGCCTTATATGCTTTCAGCAATACGTTTATATCAATCATTATGGCTACTCATCCCTCGTCATGCTCAGGATGAAGGACAAATTTAAGGGGAACCAAACAGTTTTGCAGATGCTAAAAACAAAAAACCATCCCGCTTTGGCGGAATGGTAATATAAGCAATTGGCTTGTTCAGTTTATTCTATCAATTAAAAATAACGGAGTTTATTTTATTTCAAGCTTAAACATATTCACATCGTCAAGAATACCCTCCAGTTCATCGCCTACCACCGCCTCGCCTACACCAGCGGGAGTACCTGTAAAGATCACATCACCGATGTTCACTGAAAAAAAGTTAGAAATATAAGAAACGATGCTGTCAAAATCATAGATCATTTTTGATGAATTCCCTTGCTGTACCAGTTCCTTATTTTTATATAATCCAAAATTGATTTCTTTTCTGTTCTTTATTTCAGCAAGAGGTACCCATTTTCCAATAACGGCAGAATTATCCCAAGCCTTTGCTTTTTCCCAAGGCAGTCCTTTTGCTTTCAATTCATTTTGAATATCCCTGGCTGTGAAATCAATTCCTGTAGTGATAGCATCATAATATTTCCCGGCAAATTTATCCTGGATATACTTCCCATTTTTGCTGATGCGAAGTACCAATTCACACTCATAATGAAGCTCGTTTGTAAATTCAGGATAATAAAATGGCGCATGTGGCTGCAACAATGCACTCTTGGGCTTCATAAAAATTACCGGCTCGTCAGGAATATCATTTCCCAGCTCTTCAGCATGAGCGACATAATTACGGCCTACACAAAAAATCTTCATAAATCAGGATGGTTGTTTAAAATACATCGGATACTACTCCAAGGACTGTTGATCCCATATATATTCATCGAATCAAAAGGGTAAGTGGATTATAGTATCGAAGGGTTGGGCTGCTAAAATAAGTAATCAATACGACTTCTCATAATCAAAACCTGTGATTATTTACAAGGTTCATGGCAGTTGTTATCCCTTGCGTGGCAAAATTCTCAATCACTTCTACAGATTTATCTATTTTCAACTTTACAAACGTCTCTTCCTCTTTTTTCCATTTACCCAGAACAAATTCTGATTGCCTACCCTTAGGAAAAGTATTTCCTATTCCAAACCTTAGCCGTGGATAATTTTCTGTCCCCAGTATCTCCTGTATGCTTTTTAGCCCATTATGACCGGCAGCACTCCCACCCGGTCTTAGTCTTAGCTTTTCAAGAGGCACGGCCAGGTCGTCCAGAATAACAAGCATATTCTCTGCGCTTATTTTTTCCTTGTCCATCCAGTATTTTACAGCTTTACCGCTTAAATTCACATAAGTTGTGGGGCAAATACAAATAAAGATTTTCCCTTTCCACTTAAGTTCCGCTACATAAGCAAGCCTGTCAACACGGAATTGACCGCCATGTTTTGAAACAAAAGCATTAACCACATCAAAACCGATATTATGCCTTGTATGAGCATATTCATCGCCAATATTTCCTAAGCCAACAATCAAAAATTTCATGGGTCAAAATCAATAACGCCGGATGAAAAACTTATTCACCCAGCTTTTATTTAAGCGTCAAATATCGCATTAAGCTATTAAAAAACCCGTTTCGCTACAAGCGAGACGGGTTTGATTATCTTTTTGCCGAAATCTTATTTTTTGGCAGCGGCAGGTGCAGCAGTTGCGGCTTTTGCAGCAGCCGGCGCAGCAGGGGCTGCAGCTTCTTCCTGTTTCAATTGCCTTGTTAATACCACTGATGCAATGGGAATACGGGGAGAATTCAATATTTCGTAATTAGCTTCCTTTACGTCTTCTACCCTGATATTTCCATTCAACTCCAGGTTATCAATAGCCACTTCTATTTGTTCCTTCAGGTATTTAGGGTACGTTTTTATTTTTAGTGAAGTTATTTTACCAATAAATTTACCTCCATCTTTCACACCTTTTGAAACTCCTGTAAATTTCAATGGAATAGTAGCGACCACTTTTTTATCTTCAACCAGTTCCATTAGGTCAACATGGATCAATTGATCACTTACTTTGTCGAACTGAAGATCTTTCAAAATGCATTTGTAGACTTTGCCCTCTACATCTACTTCGGCCAATTGGAAACTGGGTGTGTATACTAAAGGTTTAAACGCCACAGCAGGAGCTGAAAAATTGATCTCCTGTGTACCTCCGTAAATTACACCTGGCACTTGTTCCTGAGAGCGGAGCTGGCGGGTGGCGGTTTTCCCGAATCCGGTCCTCAGTTGTCCTTTGATTGTAATTGTTTTCATTTTTTATATTGTTTGTTTGTTTGACATTCCCTCATACAGAATAAGCAATGCCGTATTCTGTATTTTATTTATCTCTCACGCCTCTGTGAATGAATAAAAAGGCTTGTGATACTTTTATTTTCAAAAGCATTGCGAATAGCTACAGCAAAAAGTTCGGCTACCGATATTACTTTGATCTTTGAACTTTCTTTTTTAACCGGTATTGTATCGCAAACGATCAGCTCTTCCAATACACTGTTTTCTATATTCTCGTATGCTTTCCCACTAAGCACCGGGTGAGTAATCAATGCTCTTACTGACCTGGCGCCTTTTTCTTTTAAAAGAGCTGCGCTTTTCGCTAATGTTCCTCCCGTGTCGCAGATATCGTCAATGATTACAATATCTCTCCCCGCCACATCCCCTATCACCACCATGCTGGCAATCTCGTTAGCCCTTTTACGGTGCTTATCACAGATTACCATTTCTGCATTGAAATAATTAGCAATTTCCCTGACGCGGTTGGTAGATCCCACGTCGGGGGCGGCAAAGGTAAGGTTTTCTAACTTCAGATTTTCAATGTAAGGGATAAAAACAGCATGGCTATCCAGGTGGTCAACAGGTATATCAAAATAACCCTGGATCTGGGGAGCATGAAGGTCCATAGTAATGATCCGGTCGGCACCTGCGGCAACTAACATATTGGCTATCAATTTACTGCCAATTGCAACTCGGGGTTTATCTTTTCTATCCTGGCGTGCATAGCCATAGTAGGGAAGAACGGCAATGACTTTATAAGCGGAAGCCCTGCGGGCTGCATCAATCATGAGCAGCAATTCTAAAATATTGTCGGCAGGAGAATTGGTACTTTGTATAAGAAAAACAAAATCGCCACGAATACTTTCCATGAAAGTAGGGCTCATTTCACCATCGCTAAACCGTTGAATATGAATTTTTCCCTGCTTTGTTCCATATCTTTTACAGATCTCATTCGTCAAACTTTCGGAGCTGGTACCGGAAAATATTTTAGCAGATTGCATGTATTAAAAATGTGCGGCGAAGATATTACTATCAACGCAATCAGCACAGGTAACATCAGAAAAAAATCATGCAAGTGTTTGACCTAGCGAACAACTGCGGCAGTGGAAACCTGAACGGGAAAACTCCTTTGCTTGGCTGGTTGCTCCGTTTTATCTGCTACATCTTCTGTATCGGAATTTAGACTATAGAAAAGAGAAGAGCATATAAAAATGGAAAAAAACAATACAACCACATACATAACTGCGAAGAATAGGATTGGATGCAAGGCACCCATTGTAGTAGATCTTTTAGTTTTCATAATACCGGGTTTTTGGCTTTCAAAAAATTGGATTTTCGGTTCTTGATATTTGCTATACCACTTATGTTGTATTGCAAGAATAAAAATATTGGTTAAAATTGTTCTATGCAAGAGAATAAATACTCAATTAAGCAATGGGCAAAAGACGACAGACCCCGGGAAAAATTACTATCAAAAGGTGCAGAAAACCTCAGCAACTCCGAGCTGCTGGCCATTCTTATTCATAATGGCACAAAAGAAAAAACTGCTGTCGACCTGGGAAAAGAGATACTAAAACTCGGAAAAGACAACCTGAATGAGCTTGGAAAATTGTCGGTAAAAGAATTAATGAAGATTAAAGGGATCGGCGAAGCTAAAGCCATAACAATTACTGCCGCCCTGGAACTGGGCAGAAGAAGACAAGCTACTGCATCATTGGAAAAATCGGTGGTGGGCAGCAGCAATGATATCGCCGCATATTTGCGGACCGCCTTAAAAGACTACCGGCACGAGGTATTCGCCGTAATTTTTTTGAACCGGGCCAATAAGATCAATCATTTTGAAATTGTCAGTGCAGGTGGGATAACGGGTACGGTAGCCGATCCCAGGGTCATTCTAAAAAAAGCATTGGAAGAAAATGCTGTCAGCATTATTCTTTGTCATAACCATCCTTCAGGCAGCCTTAAACCCAGCCGTGCAGATGAAGAACTTACCACTAAAATAAAAGAAGCCGCAAAGTATTTTGACATCAAAGTAATAGATCACATCATTGTAAGTGAGGACGGGTATTACAGTTTTGCGGATGAGGGGATACTTTAGTTTGAAGTTCGATGTCAGGGTTTGATGTTGGAAAGTCTCCCATCTCAAGCATCAAACTTCAAACCCAAAACTTAAGCTTGAGCTGTTGGTCCACCAAAATTCAATGGTAATTGTATTTCTTCAAGATCCTTTATGACACCGTTTGCAGCCTCATATTTACCAATGTTTTCAGTAAGGGCTTTCATCAAACGTTTGGCATGTTGGGGCGTAAGAATAATACGGGACTTCACTTTACTTTTCGGAGTTCCCGGCATCACATTCACAAAATCAATTACAAATTCTGCATGAGAATGTGTAATAATAGCCAGATTTGCATACGAACCTTCGGCTACTTCTTCTGAGATTTCTATGTTGAGTTGATTGGGTTGTTGGGGTTGATCTGCCATGATAATTATTTATTATTATATGCCTGAATTAGTTTAATCGCATCAATTTCCTTGGAAACATCAAGTTCAGATTTTGAAATAAAATCTTTTACGAAAATTTCGTCACCTAATTGCTTTGCAATATCCTTTTCCCTGAGTTTAATCTTACTTAATTTTTTACCAGCTTTATTATAAAGATAGTACTCATAATATTGTTCAAAAATTTTTTGCTCTTTATCCATCATATTAGATGGGTCGGAAACTAGTTTAATTTTAAAAATTTTCAGCAAAGATGCTTTTGAGCCATCCGCCAGAACATTGAAATAATTTTTTAGCGAAGTATTGCCAAAAAGTTCAGTGTTTTTAAAAAAAAGTGTGTTTCCTCCAAATTTGGTAGGTAAAGAAATTGAAAATTCTTCTAATACCAGGTCAGATTCTAAAATAGAATTCTTAACATCAGCCCCTGCTTTCTGATTATACAAATCGTAAAGAATCTTTATATCACTTTTTATGCCTCCTTTATAGGTAAGAGTGCCAGGAAATGATTCACCAAAAAGATACGGTGTTCCTTTTACCCTGTATTGACCTATACGAATATAGTCACCCTTCCAGTTTTCTACGATATGCTTATTAAACTGACCAACAGGATCTACCTGGGCGAAGGAGACATCTCCAAATAACAAAATAACAATAAAAGTAAAGCAGATTTTTTTCATATAGCGAAGAGTATAATATCTGACAAATTTAAATAACTGTCTACTGTTTATAAAAAAGGTGTCGTCTCAAATAGCTCCTTTTTAATTTTCAAAAATTTCTCGATTAGGCATTGTTCTTATTGATGTGACCGTAGTTTATCAGTTGGAAAAGGCCTAGCCCTTTATACAAAATTTTCTTTCAGATTTTCTATAAAAGCCCTTTCAAATTTTTGTTCTAACCTCATCCAATCCTTACTTTCTAAAAATATTGAGCACTGGCATCAAAAACCCAACCACCAGATCGGTAGTTGGGTTTTTTAATTGTTAGCCTATTTAAGATTATTCAAATTTTAAATTTATTTCTTAACAAACTTATCTATCACAGTACGAACCCCACCAGTACTGTTTATCAAAACCATGTAAGTTCGGAACCAAGATCCTGCATATTTGGTACTAGCATCGCCCACAATTTGATAACCCGCCAGCTTGGGTGCAGTTGAAATAGTAAAACCCCCATCAGCTAATCCTTTCTTGGTTGCAGTATTCAGTGATACTGAAAAATTACTGAACACACCATTGTTACTATCAAAAGATAATGATATACCGGCAAATGCACCTACAAAGGTTTGTAAATAGTCTTCTGGCAGAAGTAAGGTTGTTTCAGTTTCGGGAAGTCCGACAGCGTCATGATCAACATAAGTTGTTGAGTTTGGAGCTGTAGCAGTATCTGTAGTGCCATTCCAACGGGAAAAACTCCTCAAATAAGGTCCCGCCAAGGCATTACCGATTATGTTATAATACCTCGTACTAAGATTGCTACTTAACGTTGCACCCGATTCAGTAATAGTAACAGGGAACATATAACTTTTAACAGGGTCAAATAAATTCTGCTTAATTACCAATTGGGTATGCCCCACACGTTCTCCTGCTGGAATAGTGATAGAAGTGTTTATTAGTTTAACCATATCAGCAGTAACTGGCTGAAAGTTTCTATTGTTAGCCGTATTAAATGCTGCACGTTTTGCATCATCAAAGGCAATTTTAACCGTTACGTCGTTGGTTGTTTTTGTGTGATAATCCAGATCGATATAAAGATCCACTGTATCATTATCAGGAGAAAAAGCATCTATAAAAACACCAGATTTTTCCACATTACCAAGTCCTGCGGTTCGAATAGACGTATACATCCCTCCTTCCGTATTACGAACAGCTCCATAAAGCCCATCCTCATAATCTTTATCTTTAAGACAGGAAGTTACGGTAAGAGCCAACAAAAATACTGGCAACAACCTTTTACTATTTATAAGTATTTTTTTCATAATTCTATTTTTAAATTTTTGAATTTACAGATCCCAGAAAATTTTAGATGTAAACTGATTTACGTCTGCCGGAGCATTTTCCTTATTGTACTGGTACTCTGTTGTTGGATAAAGCAACCTTCTTGGTATAGGATTGTTTCCCCTTTCAGGTGCAATGGATAGAGGTGGTTGTACCACACCCAATCTGCGGTAATCGCTCCAGGTTTCATTGGCCTGTAATCCGTTTAAAGCAAAATATTTCTGCCAGGCTATTACTTTAATTTGATCTGTTTGGGTAGCAGGCCAGGCTATTCTAGAATCAGTGTTGGTAAGATAAGTATTAGCCGTAGCAATAGCATCTGGTACAGCAAGGAATACAAATGATTCCCTTACAGCTGCTCTATAGACGGAATCCGCCTTCAAAGTTAACCAGCCTCTTGCTGCTGCTTCAGCCACCAAAAAATTCGCTTCCACTGATGTCAGCAACCACATAGATGAAGTAGATGTAGCAAAACCATATCCGGGTCCGGAAGTGCGATCAGCATTTACATCATCAGCAGGATTTGCGCCATAATCAGTACCTCTGTATTCTGTAGGGAGAGCTTTAGCAGGTCTGTACACTCTTTTATATCTCTCATCACTAAGATTTTTCATCAAATTGAGTGAGAAATTATTCGCCCTATTATAATTATCTGCCTCATTGCCATTGCTTAAAAACAGATGACTACGATAAAAAGGATTGCCTTTATCTTCAGTAAATCCCGGATTAGCCATCGCTCCCTTTCCATCTCCTAAAAAACCGGAACCTTCTGCTGTAATCTTGGCGATTTCAGCAGCCCTATCAAACGTACTCGTTTTGGAGGTGTGGATTAATAAACGAAGCTTTAAAGTGTTAGCGAATTTCGCCCAATCGGATTTTACGCCTTTAAAAATAATGTCCTGGCTTGCTATGCCTTTATCAAGGTCAGCAGCTTTTATCAACGCCAACCCTTCATCAATTAAAGGGATTAAAGCTTTATAAACATCCTCCGCATTATCATATGACGGTCGGATATTCCCAACCAAATCAAATGCATTACTATAAGGGACATTACCATAAACATCGACCAGAACTCCCATTTCGTGTGCCTGCATAATCTTTGAAATTCCTTCATAGAATTTCCAAGCCAATTCATTTGATTTCTTTTCGATGGATTTATACTGGCTAACACTATAATATATACTATTCCATATCCCTGCTCCAAAATCGTTGGTAATATTATAACTCATTTCGACAGTGGCCCTTGAATAGGTACCTGAAGCGCTCCAATAACCCATATAACGCTGCAGGAAATCATAGGCTCCTGCATTTCTGGAAGCAGAGTTATTCAATTGCGCCGCCAAAGCCAGATCCGGAGATACAGAAGTTTCAGTAGGGTTGTTTGGGTTATCGTTTATATCTAGAAAACTTTTTTTGCAGCTTCCCAATAGCAACGCACAACCAGCCGCTATAATAGATAAACTAAGTTTATTCATTTCTAATAATTTAATTTTCATAATAATAATTACTGTTGTTAGAATCCTAACACTACGTTAAATCCATAAAGTCTGTTTGGAGGCAAAATGTTGCTGTTATTTACTCCCAAAGCATTTCCTGTAGTAGTTGAAAACTCCGGATCTGTCCACATATTTGATTCTGGTAAGAATGTAAACAGGTTTCTTCCGTTTATTCCTATTGTAGCATTCTTAATCACTTTTGTTTTTCTTAATACACTTGCTGGTAATTCATATGTCAAAGCAATCTCACGGATCTTCCAGGCCGCAGCACTGGTAAGATAGTTTGACTGAACACCCCTGTTTGTATTAGTAGCCTCATAAAAGCCATATCCACCGTTGGCTGTAAATACGTCTGTATTAACAACATACTTACCTGACCCATCATCATAAACGGAGTTAGGCACAATGAATTTTTGGCGGCCATTGGTGCCACTTCTGTATGAACTTCCCGTGAAATCCATATCAGGCCCAATACCATGATACACCTGGTGTCCACCTCTGTAATCAGCAGTGGCTGATAATGAAAGCCCTTTCCATGAGAAGGATGGGCTAAGACCTATAAGAGTTGTTGGCATAGTATTACCAAACATTTTCACATTAGGATCCAAAGAAGGGTAGCCTGAAACACGATCAACGATTATACGACCCTGCGGGTCACGCTTATAATCGGTTAATTTGAACATAAATGCAGGATGACCCGCTATTACAAAATTATTATTGCCGATACCTAATTCATCCAGGCCCTGGTAAACTGAATTTACTTTGCTATCCATTAAGCTCAGGTTTCCTTTGAAATTGATTCTGAAATCACCCAATTCAATAACAGGCGTTAAGCGCAGATCAAACTCCAATCCTTTATTTTCAAAATCAGCAGCGTTAACCAATGCATCGGAAAACCCGGTAGCCCGTGATGTTTGGATATTCAATATCTGATTAGTGTTATCTTGTAAATAACCGGTTACTTCAAGGTTAATACGATTTCTCAAGAAAGAGATTTCAAAACCAGCTTCTTTTGAAACTACAAACTCAGGTTTGATTGTAGGATTATTAACTGACAGTGAACCCTGAAAACCAGGTAAATTGCCATAAGGAAAACCCGGGGCGACTCCATAGGTTTGTTCGAGTCTGTAAGCCCCGTTATTAGCTATACCCAAATTCACGTTACCTGACTTAGAAACAGATCCTCTTAATTTGAGGTAAGAAATAACCTGGCTACTTTTTAATGCACTTATAGCATCACTTAACACGATAGATGCACTGGCACCAGGGTAAAAGAAAGAAAGATTATCCTGAGGCAATCTTGAATCCCAATCATTTCTACCTGTAAATTCAACGAAGACCCAGTTTTTATAGCCGACAGATACTTTACCAAAAGCACCGATCAACCGTGTTTTGGAACTACCTTCAAAGGCGCCGGCTTCACCTGTTCTGTTTGAAACATTGTACAGGGTGGGAATAATTAAATTGCTACCATTTATATCGACTGATTTAGCTTTATCCTGGCGGAAAGAATGTCCTACCAAGGCATCAACAGAAAAAGCACCAAAATCTTTTTGTGCACTGATAAATAAATCGGATGTTAAACGGCTGCTTCTAAATTCACCGTCTGAAACACCAGCTTTAATGTCATTAGCCGCATTGGTTTTATGACTAACATTATGAGCATAATTCGAAAAAGTAAATGCTTCTCTTGTGTTCTTGTATTCCTCATTTTTCAGAGTAGTACTTGCTCTGTAGGTCAGATTTAACCAGTCAGTGACTTTGTAACTCAGTTCAACCTGGGCAAATATGTCATCCTTAAGACCTTTGCTTCTATCTTTATCCTTTATAAAATATGGATTTTGATAATATTCATTAAAGTAGTGATTAGGACTTGCATCAGAAGAATCAACTCTCCAATTTTTATATTTCGTTAAGTCAATATGGCCAGCAGTGTTAAACACTTCCCAGTAAGGAGAAACAGAAGCCACATTGTATTGCTGACGTGTATATGTAATATTATAATTTGTCTTAAATCTTCCATATTCATTACCGGAAGAAAAACGGAATGTTGAACGGCGATTCTTGTCTCCTCCTAATGTACCTTTAATATCAGCATCCTGTGCAGATAAGTAAAAGTTTTTAGCGGAATAAGAAATATCATTTTGCATGGTTACGCCTGTTTCAAAGAAATTTCTTCTTCCATTCTTTTTATACGAATAAACTTCTTTTTGTATAGTGCCGTTTTCCAGGGGACGGCCTATTTCTCTTAAGGAACCATCAAATTCATCACCATATTGCTGGTTTTCGAATGGGTCATAAACACCATTTCCGCTTGCATCCACACTTGAACCAGAGCCAAATCTCGTTTGAAAATCAGGCAGAAATAAAATAGATTCAAACTGAGTAGAATTGCTTACGGTAACTACGGGTGAACCGCTTTTTGAGCCTCGCTTAGTTTTTAAAAAAATTACCCCATTCACACCATCCGGGCCATACAAGGCGGCAGCAGAAGCGCCTTTCAGGATAGTGATATCTTCTACATCGTTGGGGTTAATCCTGTTTAACATACTTAACTCAACAGGAGAACCATCTAATACCAAAAGCGGCTGGTTATTCCCTGTTAAAGAACGAATACCACGCAGTGTAATACGTGTATCAGCAAAAACACCATTGTTAGTAGTAGCGATATTCAGACCTGAAACTTTACCTGTTAAACCATTTTGAATGTTTACAGGGCTGCCTAATGTAGCTTCCTTATTAGAAACTTTTGCTACGGAATAACCCAATTCACGGGGTTGCTTTTTTACACCTAAAGCGGTTGTAACAACTACTTCCTGTAGCTCGCCTTCCTTTTTGCCCAAGGCAACATTTAAATCGCCAACGCCAGGAGTAGTTGTGGTGGAACTAAAACCAGTGGCTGTGATAGTAAGTCTGGATCCTTCTTTGATCTTAATTGTAAATGCTCCAGCCGCGTCCGCTGTTGTAGCATTTTTAGTACCGGTCTCAGAAATCGTAGCAAAGGGAATGGGCTCCCCTTTGTCATCTTTAATTACCCCTTTTACCGTGCGGGTTTGTGCAAATGCAAAAATGCATAGCAACATCAGCACTGTGAGCAGTGATGCAATTTTTCTCATGTGATTGTTTGTTTAGTTTTTAAAACGTTGAAATTCAACGGAAAATGGTGGAAATTAGGGTTGAATCCGTAAAAAGTACACCTTAACCATGAATTTTGTTGAGCCAAGTTAACTTTTTTTTTAACAAATCATTATTGCCATTAATAAAAAATTAACTTCTTGATTTAGATTAAAATAGTACAGATTCTAAGGATTCGGTTGCTTTTTACAAACCACCTACGATATCTAACATATAAGGACGAGGCATTATAACATAAAAAAGAGGCTGCCAATGGCAGCCTCTTTTTTCTCACAAACATATGTTTAATTAGTAGTCATCTTCCGCAAATCGCGTTCTTGCATGGCCCTCGATGGTATAAATTGTTCCCGGGTCATCCTCAAACTCAACTTTCATATAGATGCTGTCAGTAACATTCCCGGTTTTTGAATGTCCCATATTTGGAAAAATTTTACCTTCAGTAATATTTACTTTGATGCCATAATTCCGAACTACAGATACAGCCTGATTGGCGCTAAAAGTTAAATCATTAAAATCAGCAGTTGCCTTTACTTTAAAATTCCAAAGTTGATTAGGATCGTCTACCCATATTTCATTTGTATTGGCAGAAGTATTATAAGTAGAAATTTTTCCAAATGCTCCAGGACCGTAGACATTATCGCCATCCAGCTTTAATTCAGCCCACCATTCATTTGCCATTTTTTCGGCTGCGGTTCCACCTATATCAGGTTTCTTACTGCAAGAGGAAAAAATAATGAGTGCTGTTACTGTTAATACAAGTATTCTTTTCATATAAGAAAAAGTTTTAGTTATTGTTTTATAAAAGTTCTTGCGGCCGTTCCATATCCTGAGTT
>CAMLEX010000050.1 GCA_946479055.1 uncultured Bacteroidota bacterium
TCTGAATGTTTTTGCAGCACATAATCATGTTTATTTTGGGAGAGAAAAAGATGGTGTATTGCAAAGCCCGTTTAGTGGTAACCTGGCCGAGGTTTGCCCTACCGGAGTATTTACTGATAAAACGCTTAAAGAACATTATACCCGTAAATGGGATTTGACATCAGCTCCCTCTGTTTGTCAGCATTGCAGTCTTGGATGTAATATTATCGCCGGAGAACGTTATGGAGAATTGCGCTGCATTACCAACCGGTACAACAGCGACGTGAACGGTTATTTCCTTTGCGACCGCGGAAGGTTTGGCTATGAGTTTGTGAACAGTGAAAATAGAATTACTCAACCTATCATCCGTAATCGTACAGGCGAAGCTGTGAATGAAACTATTTTGATGAATCATCTTGAAACTATTCTTTCAAATCATACCGTAATTGGAATTGGTTCACCAAGAGCTTCTGTTGAAACTAATTTTTCTTTGATGCAATTAGTCGGGAAAGAAAATTTTTACCAGGGAGTGAATGCAGATCAGGCTTTTTTAGAAAAATTAATTGTTGATATTTTAAGTACAGGTACCGTGCATAGTTCTTCTCTCAAAGAAATAGAACAGGCCGATGCAGTACTGATACTGGGAGAAGATGTCTGGAACACAGCACCTGTTATGGCGCTGGCTGTTCGGCAATCAGTGATGAAAACCGCTGCTGCAGATGCATTGCAGCGAACACCAATGCCCATCTGGAATGATGCTGCTGTAAGAGAATTGGTTCAGGAGGATAAAGGTTTCCTGGCAAATAGTACTGTTGTTGATTCCCCATTGGATGAAATAGCTGCTTATAAACATCGTGCTGCTCCTGATGATATAGCCCGGTTGGGTTTTGCGATTGCTTACTATCTCAATCCTGCGTTGCCTCCTGTTGATAATGCGGATGAAGTTTTGATATCGAAAGCGAAAATGATTGCTGAAGCTTTACAAAAAGCCAAACACCCTGTAATTGTCAGTGGCATTTCGTGTTGCAATGAAGCGATCATCCGGGCATGTTTTGATGTTGCTGCTGCATTGACTACTACAGAAAGAAAAGCAGGACTTTGTTATGTTGTACCGGAATGTAACAGCATGGGATTGGCCATGATGCAGGCACCTTCATTTGACCAGGCTGTTGCAAGAGTACAAAGAGAAGAAAACATTACTGCTATCATCGTGGAGAACGATATTTATCGTTATACAACTCCGGATAAAGCCAATGCATTCTTTAGTCGTTGTAAAAATATCGTGGTATTAGATTCTCTGCACAATGGCACTACAGAGAAAGCTCATGTGCTTATTCCCATTTCAACGTTTGCCGAAGCAGATGGAACAATGGTTAACAATGAAGGTCGTGCCCAACGTTTTTACCAGGTGTTTGTGCCATCAAATAATTATATCAAAGAAAGCTGGAAATGGTTATGGCAGATGAAAGCTTTACAAACACAAGCCAGTAATGGGCAGCAACATCATTCCGATGAATTGCTGGCTAAGCTGGAAAAAACATTGTCACAATTTGAAGGAATTGCACAAGTTGCACCGCCGCATGATTTCCGTGTACATGGGCAGCTCATTCCAAGAGAACCTCATCGCTTTAGTGGCCGCACTGCAATATTGGCGGGCATTCATGTAAGTGAACCTAAGCCTTTACAGGATGATGATTCACCACTTACATTTACTATGGAAGGTTATAAAGGCATACCACCGGGTCCTGTCGTACCATTCTTCTGGGCGCCAGGCTGGAATTCTGTGCAATCGGTAACCAAGTACCAGGAAGAAGTGGGCGGGCCTTTACGTGGAGGGAATTCTGGGGTGAGATTATTCAAAGAAGAAACAGGAACGGCACCTTCATTTTTTAAAGATATACCTGAAGCATTTAAGTCAAGAAAGGAGAAATGGCTTTTGCTGCCAGCGTTTCATGTCTTTGGTTCCGGCGAATTGAGTGTGTATACAAAAGCTGTTGAGGAGCCTTCACCGGAGCCTTATATCGCATTGTCAAAAGCGGATATGGATCAACTGGGGGTAGCAGAAGGTTCTGCTGTTGCGATAGAGATTGATGAAAGAAAATATTCATTGCCGGTAAAAATGAAAAAAGAATTGTGTAATGGAATTGCTCTTGTATCCGCGGGGCTGCGGGGAATGGAAGCAATGAATTGGGGAAGCTGGGTAAAAATAAAAAAGTGAGTTTTGAAAGGTGAGTGTTGGATGGGGTTACTCACTACTGACAACTCAACACTAACGGCAAAAAAAATATTATGACTGTCATGCAACATATATGGATTGTGCTCGGTGTATTGTTTGTGTTGTTAAATATAGCAGCCGGGCTTATTTGGGTGGAGCGAAGACTATTGGCTTTATGGCAGGACAGGCTGGGTCCTAACCGTGCAGGACCTTTGGGAATTCTTATTGTATTGGCCGATACGCTGAAATTATTTTTTAAAGAGGATTGGATCCCACCTTTTGCTGATAAATGGGTTTTTATTTTGGCTCCGGCCATTGTAGTAGCCAGTGTGTTGATGAGTTTTGTTATTATACCCTTTGCTCCCAATATTGTTGTAGCTGATTTGAATATTGGTTTATTATTCTTCCTTGCCATGTCTTCATTGGGTGTTTATAGTATTGTGTTGGGTGGTTGGGCATCCAACAATAAATATTCACTGCTCGGAGCATTGCGGGGTGCATCGCAAATGATCGCTTACGAAGTGTTCATGGGTTTATCATTGATGGGAGTAGTGATGCTTACCGGTTCGTTTAATCTGAGTGATATTGTACTGGCTCAAAAAAATATGTGGTTCATCGTCACACAACCGCTTGGCTTTATCATTTTTTTTATTGCAGGAATTGCAGAAACGCATCGTTTGCCTTTTGATATCCCTGAAGCGGAAAGTGAGTTGATTGCCGGTTATCATGCGGAATATTCGGGAATGAAATTCGGGATGTTTTTTATTGGCGAATACCTGGGCATTACTTTGATCTCGGCGATGACGGTGACGATGTTTTTCGGTGGATGGCTGGGACCATCTTTTTTACCGCCATGGGCCTGGTTTTTCCTGAAAACATTTGTGTTTATCGGGTTATTCATATTGCTAAGGGCATCACTTCCCCGGCCGCGTTATGATCAACTGATGGAGTATGGTTGGAAATGGTTATTGCCGTTAGTTCTATTGAATTTGTTGGTAACGGGGGCAATAGCATTGTGGATTAAAGGAATGTAAAAAAATGTGGAAATGAGGAAAGAATATAAAGTTTAAAATAAAAATTGGTTCATTCATGATTTAAAAAATAATTCTCCTGGAGTTGTTGCAAAACTTCTCGTTAGGAGATGGGAGTAAATTATGATAAGTCATATCAGAACAATGTGGTTGGTTTTTTTACACTTGTTTCGTAAAAAAGCAACCATTGAATACCCGGAGGAAAAAGTTAAACTGCATCCCCGTTATAAAGGACGCATCGTATTAACAAAAGATCCGGATGGAGGTGAACGCTGTGTGGGTTGTTATTTATGTGCAGTTGCTTGTCCCGTGGATTGCATTGCATTGCAGGCCACCGAAGATGAGAACGGCCGACGATACCCTGAATTTTTCCGGATCAATTTTTCCCGATGCATTTTTTGCGGCTATTGTGAAGAAGCTTGTCCTACTTATGCCATTCAACTGATCCCTGATTTTGAAATGGCCGAATACAACCGGCAAAACCTCGTCTTTGAAAAAGAAGACTTGTTGATTGACAGCCAGGGAAAATATCCAGGGTATAATTTTTACAAAGTAGCCGGAATGGATGCAGGCGTGAAAGGAACAGGTGAGGGAGTTAATGAAGAGCCGCCGGTGGATATAAAGAGTTTGTTGCCTTAGAAAAAATGTGAAAATGATATGCAAACAGCTCGTAGCTCATGGCTAATAGCGCAAAGCTTGAATTTATAAACTTTTCAACCTGTTAATTGTCAACTTTATTCTACATATCATCCATCATTGCGATCATCGCCACTATCATGGTGATTACCCGCTATACACCTATTCATGCTTTACTATACCTGGTTGTTTCTTTTCTTGCAGTAGCAATGATTTTTTTGTCATTGGGAGCACCATTTGTTTCGGTACTGGAAGTGATTGTATATGCCGGAGCTATTATTGTATTATTCATTTTTGTTGTGATGATGCTAAACCTCGGTACTGAAACCGCTATGCAGGAAAAACAATGGCTGCAGCCAAAAGTGTGGATAGGCCCATCGGTGTTAGCATTGGTGTTGTTAGTAGAGATGGTCATATTGCTGGCAAAAGGAAATGATACTACCATTCTGATTTCAGTAGTGGATCCCCGGAAGGTTGCTCTTTCGCTTTATCGCGAATATATTATTGCTTTAGAACTGGCTGGTTTCCTGTTGATGGCAGGCATTGTAGGAGCCGCACATATAGGTCAGCATAAGAAAAGAACATTGCATCGGTTTTTGGAAGAGAAGGAAGAGCCGGAAGTTATTAGCCAGGAGTTGGGAATGAAAGAAAGGGAAAATGTGAGAATATGAAAATCCACGCCGTTGGCGGGACAAGTTGTGCAAATGAAAAACACCCATGTGTAATTATAATTTAAAACAGGGAAGGGAGATATGAATTCTTTTAACGCAGATATTGCATTGATCGTTGCCGCAATACTTTTTGTATTGGGACTCATTGGCGTGCTGACACGAAAGAATATCATTTTTATTTTAATCTCAATAGAAGTGATGCTGAATGCAGCAGGACTGGCATTTGTAGCGGCGGGAGCAAAATGGCAACAGCCTGATGGGCAAGTTATGTTTTTGTTCATATTAGCGATGGCTGCGGCAGAGGTTTCGATTGGACTGGCATTGGTGCTGCAGGCTTATCATCAGCACAAAACATTGGATGTGGAGCAACTGAAGGAATTGAAAGACTAAAGAATGTGAAAATATGGAAATATGAAAATGTGAAAATAGAAGTTCGGAAGTTGTAAGTCGCTTGACTATTCCCTATGGACGATTCACAAGTTGAACATTGAGCATTGAAAATTGAACATTGAAAATTCCTGCTTGATGAAAGGTAGGGAATGTTGAACATTTTTAATTGAGTCTAACAATTCATTCATGAACAACCTGCTTGCATTTATCCCCGCATTGCCCCTGGCCGGTTTCCTGGTGCTGTCACTGGCGGGAAGAGGTTTGCACAGAAATGCAATTGCATGGATTGGTGCCGGTACCGTTGGCGCTGCTGCTATTATTACTATGATAGCAGGTGTTCAGTTTTTACAAACTCCCCCTGTTGATGGTGCATATACACAGACACTCTGGCAATGGATGAGCACTGAAAATTTATCCATCGCTATCAGCTTGCGGTTAGATGCATTGTCACTGGTGTTTGTATTCATTATCACATTTGTTGGAGCTCTTATTCATATTTATTCGACAGCTTTTATGCGGCACGACCGGGATTATTCCCGCTTTTTTGCCTGCATGAATCTGTTTGTATTTGCTATGCTGTTGCTGGTAATGGCTGACAACCTTGTGCTGATGTATCTCGGTTGGGAAGGGGTGGGGCTCTGCAGCTATTTACTCATCGGTTTCTGGTATGAAACACCTGCTAATTGCCGAGCCGCGAATAAAGCTTTCTATATTACCCGTATCGGTGATACGGCTATGGCTATCGGATTGTTCCTTTTATTTAAAGAATTAGGAACCCTGAATATTCCTGATATTCTTCAGCAATCTCCACAGCATTTTACAAACAGTTCATCAAACATTACACTTATCGCATTATTACTGCTTGCAGGTGGCATGGGTAAATCAGCACAACTACCATTGCAAACCTGGTTACCGGATGCCATGGCCGGGCCTTCACCGGTGAGTGCATTGATACATGCAGCCACCATGGTGACGGCCGGTGTGTATCTCATTGCACGGATGCATACAGTATTTCAACTTTCGCCGTTTGCGATGGATGTTACAGCTATTGTTGGCGCATTGACTTTACTCATTGCCGGCTGCAGTGCGATGGTGCAAACAGATATCAAACGAATATTGGCTTATTCAACGATCAGCCAGATCGGCTATATGTTCCTTGCATTAGGAATAGGCGCCTGGAGTGCCGGCATCTTTCATTTTTTCACCCATGCTTTTTTCAAAGCGTTATTATTTCTTGCCGCAGGAGCAATTATAGAATCCCTCCATCACGAACATGATATTTTCAAAATGGGAGGACTTAAAAACAGAATGCCCGTTGTGTTCCGTTGCTTCCTTGCTGGTGCAGCCGCATTGGCGGCATTGCCGTTGATCAGTGCAGGCTTTTTTAGTAAAGATCAAATTTTGTGGTATGCCTGGAGTGCTGATAATGGGAATGCTATGCTCTGGATAATTGCTTTGACGGGTGCTTTCATCACTGCTCTTTATACTACCCGGTTAATGCTAGTTGTTTTTTGGGGTGAAATGAAAACCCCGATCAGTGCATATCCGGGGAGGTTAATGACTGTTCCATTGATCATACTTGCCATCTTATCCGTTGTTGCAGGATTTATAGAATGGCCTCACAATCTAATCCACATGACCCTGTTCTCAGATCTTGTACAAAAGGTTTTACCTGCAACCATTCTTAAGGAAGGCATTCCTCCAGAAATCATCTTTCAATTGATTGCTGCTGTTCTCACACTCCTGGCGGTGTATACGGGGTATGTATTGTATTACCGCAACAGAACATTGATTGAAAAATGGAAGTTATCACCTGCTATGATGACGATACGAAACTTTTTCTTTAAAGGTTGGGGTTTTGACCAATTATATGAAACCGTGTTTGTTAAACCATTTGTATTTATAACACGCATTAATAAGGCTGATGTATTTGATAAATTATATAATGGTATAGCAAAAGCAAATCAAACATTGAATCGTTTATTATCGGTTTCGCAAAACGGTTCTTTGCGCTGGTATATTGCCGGTGTGTTGATAGGGATCTTGTTTATTTTGACTTTGCAATTGTTATTGTGAGTGGTGAGTGGTGAGTGGTGAGTAGTGAATATCTCATAAAAAGGATCATCCCCTCCCTGGAGGGGCGAAATGCGGACAATATAAAATTTAAACGACCGGGGTGGGTTGTTGAATAACGAACTGAAAGTACAAGTGTGCGACGCAACAGACGATGATCAGGGATACAAAAGCTGGGGGCATAAAAAAAATTAATTGATTCTATTTTATGATACTCGCATGGATGATATGCATATTATTAATTGGCGGACTACTGTGCTGGCTGATATCACGGTGGAACAGCCAATTGGCAAAATGGATTGCCTTGATTGCAGTAATCATTGACTTTGTCATCATCTGCAATTTATGGATACAACAGCAGGCATCAGTAACCGCTGAAAGTTGGTTTATCAATTACCAGGTGAGCTGGATTCCTTCCTTCGGTATCAGTTTTCATTTGGCATTGGATGGATTAAGTACTGTAATGCTGTTGCTCACTTTTTTCCTCGGCATACTGTCAGTGCTTTGTTCGTGGAATGAGATCAAAGAAAGAATTGGTTTTTATTTTTTCAACCTGCTCTGGACACTGGCCGGCATCAGTGGTGTATTTGTGGCTATGGATCTTTTCCTGTTTTATTTTTTCTGGGAAGTGATGCTGGTGCCCATGTATTTTTTGATTGCGCTCTGGGGCGATAGCAACCGTCGTTATGCCTCGTATAAATTTTTCATTTTTACGCAGGCAGGAGGTCTGCTGATGCTGCTGGCTATTCTTGCCCTGTATATTATCCACGGACAGCAAACAGGCAATTATTCGTATGATTATTTTGATTTATTAAATACAACACTGGAACCTTCTGCTGCCAAATGGATCATGATGGGATTTTTAATTGCCTTTGCAGTGAAGTTGCCGGTGGTGCCGCTGCATAATTGGTTGCCCGATGCGCATAGTGAAGCGCCGACAGCAGGCAGCCTGATATTAGCGGGTTTATTATTGAAGACCGGGGCTTATGGGATCATCCGTTTTGTATTGACATTATTTCCGCAGGCATCGGCAGAGATTGCATGGTGGGCTATGTTGTTTGGTGTAATAGGAATTGTGTATGGAGCCCTGCTTGCTTTTGCACAAACGGATCTCAAACGGCTGATTGCTTATACTTCAGTAAGCCACATGGGTTTTGTGTTACTCGGCATTTTTGCTTTTCGTGAAATGGCCATGCAGGGTGTGGTGATGCAAATGCTTACGCACGGTATCAGTACGGGAGCTTTATTCGTTATGGCCGGAATGCTGAAAGAACGATTACATACAAGAGATATCAATCAAATGGGTGGATTATGGACATCCATGCCCGCTATGGGAGGTGTGGCGATTTTGTTTACGATGGCTTCACTGGGACTGCCTGTGCTTGGTAATTTCGTTGCGGAGTTTTTGATTTTGCTAAGTGCATTTTCAGTAAATAGTACACTTACTGTTATTGCCAGCCTGGGATTGGTATTTTCTGCTTTGTATTCGCTGCGTATGATGCAGAAAGTTTTTCTTGGACAACCAACTGCTAGCCGGCCCCTGAAAGATTTTAGTGGAAGAGAATTGATTATTATGGCTGCGCTAAGTATTAGCATCGTCGCATTGGGATTGTATCCGCAACCCGTGATGGAGACTGTAAAAGGGTTTATTCAGCAGATCGTTGCAAATGTGCAAATGTGAAAATATGCAAATGTTTAATGACTAATTGACTTTTATGACATTCACTACTCACCACTCACTATTCACCATATGACTAACGAACAACTTCTTGCATTTCTTCCTTTCATGTTGCTGGCAGCAGCATCAATAGTTGTGATATTGCTGATTGCATTTCGTTTAAGTCATACAGTGATACAAGTGACCGGATTCCTGATGATGTGTATGGTGATATTGGCCATGTGGTATGTGAGAGGGGTTTTGCCGGTATCGATAATGCCCTTGTTTGTAGTGGATGGATTTGGTGCTTTATTCACGGGGCTGATTATTTTTTCAGTACTGACGATAGGATTATTTTCCTTTATTTATTTTGAAGAAAAAGAAGAAAATCCAAAAGAATATTATATCCTTTTATTCCTGGGAACATTGGGTTCAGCTTTGCTTACTATCAGCCGGCATTTTATTTCTTTCTTCCTCGGGTTGGAATTACTGAGTGTCAGTTTGTATGCCCTGATCGCTTACCTGCGCAACCGTAATAATGCCGTGGAAGCAGGAATGAAATACCTGGTGCTTGCAGCCCTGACATCGGCTTTTTTATTATTTGGTATGGCATTGATCTATATGGACACCGGCAGCATGGAGTTTGCAGCCATTGCCCAAAAAATAAATGTTTCATCCCCATTATTTCTTACAGGGGTGGGCATCATGCTTGTGGCCATTGGTTTTAAACTGGCTTTGGTGCCTTTTCACCTTTGGGCGGCGGATGTATACCAGGGTGCGCCTGCACCGGTTACTACGTTTATCGCTACTGTTTCTAAAATAGGTGTGTTCGCGGTATTGTTACGATTTGCTCAAACCATTAACTTACAACAATATCCTCTTGCTATCACGATCTTTTCTGCTATTGCTATTATTTCCATGCTGGTTGGAAACTTACTGGCTTTGCAGCAGCAAAACATCAAACGCATCCTTGCATATTCTTCCATTGCGCATTTTGGTTATTTGCTTGTTGCATTTTTACCAGGCAATAAGGCGGGAGTGGAGGCATCTGTATTTTATTTACTTTCTTATTCTGTTACCTTGCTGGCGGCCTTTGGTGTTATCACGGTATTGTCATCCCGTCAAAGAGATGCGGAAGAATTAGAAATTTACCAGGGATTGTTTTGGAGAAATCCAGTAATGGCATTGGTATTAACGATCGCATTATTATCATTGGCCGGTATTCCATTAACTGCCGGTTTTATTGGTAAATTCTATGTGCTTACTTCGGGTGTAGAACAAAATTTATGGCTCCCGGTAATCATGCTGGTGATCACCAGTGTGATTGGCTTGTATTATTACCTGCGTATCATCAGTACCTTATTTACCGCATCACCGGCAGCTATGGTAAAAGAAAAAACATTGCATCCCTTTTTTTATACAGCAATGAATGCGGCATTAATAGTGTTGTCGCTGATCCTGTTCGGGTTGGGAATTTTTCCGGGAATAGCGATTGAAATGATGAGAGTGTTTCTCGAAATCGGTTGATTTTTAAAACAAGTTAAAGGCTCTTTAAAATCTTTTTTCCTCGTGCCCGGAATGCCGCTGATTCATAATCCCAGCGATCTTCAATAATCGTTTTTAGTTCAGACCTTATTTCAGGATATTTTTTAGATAAATTTTCTAAAATTGTCAAAGCGAATGCTTTAACCGCTACAAATTCAGTAGGACAACTGATATAGCCGAAACAGATATCCATTACCTGGCCCTGGAATTTTTCAGGAATTTGTATATCCTGCATCAGGCGAACGGTATTTCTTTTAACCGAATTATGGATACCGGGCTTATCCAGGTTTTTCAGCAATTTGGAAAAATGTTTTTTGATAAACTCCGGATGAGCCATAACCGTATAACTCAATGGCCACGCAGCCCGTTGCACAACCCGGTATTCATCCTTTAAAAAAAGATCAAACAACTGATCAAATCGCTGTTGTGAATTCCCGATCCATTGTACAATCGCATTACAGTTTGCTTTGGAGTGTTCTTTTAATATCTGTTCACGTAACTTCATTGAGAATGCAAATAAATAACTTTACCGGATATAAAAAATGGCTCAATGAAAAAGGAATTGGTGTTAATCATTTGTATGTTATTGTTATTGGCATGCAATCCGGGGAAAGATCAATCGGGTGCTGTGGTCATACAAACAGATTTTGGTGTTAAAGATGGAGCCGTAGCCGCTATGAAAGGCGTAGCGCTTGGAGTTGACGAAGATTTGGTATTGGTCGACCTGACACACGAAATACCAGCGTATAATATTTGGGAAGCCGCTTATCGATTAAACCAGGTTATTCCTTTCTGGCCGGCCAATACGGTCTTTGTTTCTGTAGTAGATCCCGGTGTGGGAACTGAACGGAAATCCATTGTTGTAAAAACAAGAAAAGGACATTATATCGTAACGCCCGACAATGGTACAACAACGCTGGTGGCTGAATCGGAAGGAATAGACGCCGTACGCAGCATAGATGAAAAAATAAATCGCCGCGAAGGTTCTGATAGTTCCTATACGTTTCATGGACGGGATGTTTATATGTACACGGCTGCAAGGCTGGCGTCAGGAAAAATAAAATTTGAAGAAGTCGGACCGGCGCTGAATGAACCACTGAAAACTATATCATACCAGCGGGCCATATTTGAAAACGGATTGATAAAAGGAAATATCCCGGTGCTGGATCCGCAATATGGAAATGTATGGACGAATATTCCTGATACAATGATTAAACGGGCAGGAATTAAAACCGGCGATTCACTTAGCGTCAGCATTTCGTTTAAAGACTCATTGGTTTGTTCCGGAAAAATTTTGTTTGCAAATACATTTGGCGCTGTTGCTGAAGGAAAACCGTTGGGCTATGTAAATAGCCTGATGAATTTTTCATTAGCGATCAATATGGGAAATTTTGCAGAGGCATTTAAAGTAGGTTCCGGTGCAGACTGGACCATCAGCATACAAACTGGCCGGTGAGGCCAATGATGAAAGCATCATTAATGCCGACCGACCAGTAAATCTTAATCCTCAGTAAAGTTAAAACTTAAAACCTTTTCCTATAATTTATATTATGTTAAATGGCGCACAGTCGTGTATTAATACAAAAACGGCTTGGCTTCTATCGTGAGAACTAATACAGTCGTTTACCGATGGGAATTGCGTACTTAAAGACGTAGATTCGTTTTTGAATGGGAACATTTAAGGATGAATACGGCAACAAAACTACTTATACCAGAGATCAAGTTGATGCAATTTCAGCTGCTACGGTAATTTCAAAGTGTAAGGAACAAATTAAAACGCATGGCTTTGCCAGACTTAGTGATGTAATAAAATTGGAACTTGGAGTACCGAAACCACTTGATTTTTACAAACGTATAGCTTATAAACTTCATGCTACAGGAAAGTATATTTACGTCCCTATTAAATCAGATATTGGAAATGATTTTGAAATATTCCCAATCCCAAAAAAATCATGGAAAGAAAGATATTGGTGGGCTACCACAGCTATAAATATTACAATCGGTCTGGTACTTGGCTTTGTCTTTAGAATAGTAACCGAGCCAAAGCATACCCAACAAGTAAACCAAAAAGAATCTGTCCAATTATCGCCCACCATTCCTGATACACTGCGTGAAAAGTAGATTTTTCAATCGCCTTCGGATTTTTCTTGAATGAGAACGATTGACCTCCATATTCAAATGGTATGGGATTGGGATGTATTTTACTCGCCGTTGGCTCGTATTTTAATACATCTCCCCTTCGTTTTTGTTTTAATACACTCCGCTTACTTCGGGTACGTTTAACAACTAAACATAAAACGTACCCTACACAAAAGCACCCCAAGTAACATAATATATAGTTATACGCAAAGGACATATTTAATAGCATCTTGTGGGGATAAGATTTTTTCATCAGGTATGCACCTTTGACAGATGAAAAAATCTTATCCCCACAGGATGCAGAGAGAAAAAGGAAGTTTCCATATAACTTACTTTTATGTTAAATGGCGCACGGGGGCTGGTTTTAAAAGAAAAGCCCACGCTGCCGGCGTGATAACTAATACAGTCGTTTATTGATTTGATTTGCGTACCCCTACTATTGAGGTTGTTTAGTAGTTTCTGGTGTCTTTTTGGACTTGAATAGCGTACGATTGTGGTTATAGGCTTTAGTTCCCGTTATTGTAAGAA
>CAMLEX010000051.1 GCA_946479055.1 uncultured Bacteroidota bacterium
GCTATGTAGATCTCTTAGCAGGTTACCAGGGACAAAACATCAAGAACCCTACATTGCCGGAAAGAGCCCGGAGAAATGGTGGCCTCGATTTCAATATGAATGCTCAGCTACAGGTAGATGCCAATATCGGCGACAAATTAAAACTGCCGATCAATTATAACACCTTAGCCAATTTTGAATTCGAAAATCAACTCAATCTAAATTACCAGGGAAAAGATGATGAGATCATCAAACAGTTTCAATTGGGTAATATCAATTTTACTTCGAAAGGAACATTGATCCCCGGAGCACAATCTTTATTTGGTATTAAAACACAATTGCAGTTTGGGAAATTGTTTGTTACCGGCGTATTAGCTAATCAACGTGCACAACGTCAGTCGCTGGATATGCAGGGGGGCTCAGCCACCCAAAATTTTTCACTAAAAGCAGATGAATACGAGGAGAACCGTCACTTTTTAGTAGCTCAATATTTCCGCAATAACTATAATAAGGCGATGAGTGAGTTGCCGGTTATTAACTCTGCCGTCCAAATACTACGGATGGAAGTATGGGTGACAAACAGAACCGGTGCTACTACAGATACAAGAGATATTGTGGCCCTGATGGATCTTGGAGAGGGCAATCCTTTTATCGGGCCACCGGGCAACCCCAATGCCTTACCCGATAATGGTGTCAACAGTCTTTACAGAAATATTCTTTCCAACCCCAATAGTCGTAATTCATCGCTGGTGCAAGGCACATTGACAGGCATGGGGCTCAAACCTGTGCAGGATTTTGAAAAAACATTTGCCCGCAAACTGCTGCCTACTGATTATTATTTCAATCCCCAAATAGGGTTTCTTTCATTGCAACAACCACTACAACCTGATGAAGTATTGGGTGTAGCATTTCAATATACATACAATGGCCGGGTAATGCAGGTGGGTGAGTTTTCGCAGGATGTGCCACCTGATACGACAGGGTCAACACAACGAGTTTTATTTCTGAAATTATTAAAAGCCACTTCACAACGTACCAATCTTCCTATCTGGGACCTGATGATGAAAAACGTTTATTCAGTTGGCTATGGTCAACTGGAAAGAACAGATTTCAAATTGGACTTGATATATGAAGAGCCCAGCCTTGGTGAAAAAAGATACCTGCCACCAACAGATGTATTGCCGCAATATGAGGGACAGCCCATTCTTTCTTTGGTAAATCTTGATCGTTTGAACAACCAGAACGATCCCCAACCCGATGGTGTTTTTGATTTTATTGAAGGGTTTACGATCTTATCTTCCATGAGCCGGATTATCTTCCCGGTATTGGAGCCTTTTGGTCACGATATGGATTATGTTTACGGTACCCAGGCCCAGAGAGATAAATACCTGTACTATCCTTTATACGATACTATTAAAGCTATCGCTCAAACCTATGCCAATCTGAACCGTTTCGAAATTAATGGGCGTTCCAAGTCTTCATCTTCCGGTGGGGATTATCAGTTAGGCTTTAATATTCCCCGGGGTTCTGTAACCGTTACTTCCGGTGGACAAACCCTGCAGGAAAATATTGACTATGAGATCAACTATGATCTGGGTACACTAAGAGTCATCAACCAGGCCATCATCAATTCAGGCGTACCGGTAAATATTCAATACGAAAACCAGGCGGCCTATGGCATACAACAACGAAACTATATGGGTCTTCGCCTGGATTATTTTGCCAATAAAAAATTGACACTGGGTGGAACGATAGCCAGGTTAGGTGAAAGACCCTTTTTTGCGAAACAAGCATATGGAGATGATCCTATCCGTAACACCATGTATGGATTGGATGCTGATTATCGCAGCGATTGGCCACGCCTGACAAAGTGGTTAAATAAATTACCTTTTTATAACTCGCAGGAAACATCTTCGATCTCAGCCTATGCAGAAGCGGCAATGTTACAACCTGGCCATGCTCCGCAAATTGGAAAAGGTAATAACGGACAAATATTCGTTGATGATTTTGAAGGAACCCGTTCCGGAATTGATCTTCGTTTCCCGTTGATCAGCTGGAATCTTGCCTCTGTTCCTGATGGTAATGGCTTGTTCCCTGAAGCTTCTTTGAACAATGACCTGGCAAGTGGTTATAACCGGGCTAAGTTAGCATGGTATAATATTGAACCTGTATTGCAGGAGAAAAGCAATAATAACAACCCTTATCAAAATAATCCTGGTGAATTATCCAAACCGGAAACAAGACAGGTATTACAACGGGAAATTTTCCCTCAGCGAACTACTGATTTTGGACAAGGCTTGTTGACAACATTTGACTTTGCCTTTTATCCCAAAGAGAAAGGCCCCTATAATTTTGAAAACAGGGCAGGAAGAATAAACCCCGATGGTACTTTAGTTAATCCGAAACAGGCATGGGGTGGTATTATGCGCAATATTGACCAGACGGATTTTGAAACAAGTAATATTGAGTTTATTGAATTCTGGATGCAGGATCCCTATGTTTTGAATTCTGCAAGCACCGGCGGAAAATTATATTTTAACCTGGGAACTGTTTCAGAAGATATATTGAAAGACGGAAAGCGTCAGTATGAAAACGGATTAACAACACCCACCAACAATGCACAGGTGGATAATAATACGGTTTGGGGTAAAGTGCCTTCCAACCCTTTGCAGGTAACCAATGCTTTTAGCAATGAGCCAAGCGACAGGCAATACCAGGATGTTGGATTTGATGGGTTAACGGATGATGAAGAGAGAACAAAATTTAGTGCTTACTTAGCCAGTCTGCCAGCTCCTGCACAGGCAATAGCAACAAATGATCCTGCCGCCGATAATTTTAAACCATACCGTGATCCATCTTATGATGTAGCCAATGTTGGAATTTTAGACAGGTATAAAAACATTAATAGTCCTCATGGCAATTCGCCGATATCCGATAATAACAGCGAGTTTGTAAATGCATTTACCCAATATCCGGATGCGGAAGAACTGAACCGGGATAATACATTGAGTGAATCAGAAGAATATTTTCAATACAAAGTAGATATTCAACCTAACATGATGGTAGGGACAAATTTTATTACTGATAAAAGAGTGGTGAATGTAAACCTGCCCGATGGTAATACCCGTCCCGAAACATGGTACTTGTTTCGTATTCCTGTTGCCGATTATGAAACCAAAGTGGGTAATATCCCTGATTTTAAATCAGTTCGTTTTATCCGCATGTTTGCAACCGATTTTGAAGACAAAGTGGTGATGCGTTTTGGAAAGCTGGAACTGGTGAGAAATCAATGGCGCAAGTTTCAATACAAGATCGATACGATGGGGCAGTATGTAAACCTCCCGGCTAATGACCCTGTTGAGTTTAATACTTTAGCTGTAAATCTGGAAGAAAATGACCAACGCCAGCCGGTGAGATATATAAGCCCTCCCGGTATTGACAGGCAACAGCAACTGAGCAATAATAATGTGCAGTTATTTCTAAACGAACAGGCATTAAGTGTACAACTTTGCGACTTGCCCAATAAAGAATCCCGTGGCGTATTCAAAACCATGAACATGGATATGCGTCAATACGGAAAGATGCGGATGTTCATTCATGCGGAAGGTACAGGAAGTGATGCAGCTATTCAGGATAATTCATTGACAGCAATAGTTAGGATCGGTAATGATTTCCAGGGTAATTATTATGAAGTAAGGATACCGTTGAAAAAAACAAATTGGGGTGAGACAGATAGCTTACGTATATGGCCAGAGGCAAATAATCTTGACTTTGATCTGCAGGAATTGACGCGGTTGAAATCCCGTCGTAACCAGCAGGGAGGAACGTCTTCACAATATTACAGTGAAGTGTTACCGGATGGAAGAACGTATGCTGTTATTGGTAATCCAAATCTTGGCGAAGTAAAAGGTATGTTGCTGTCTGTCGAAAATACAAACCTGCCAACAGCCTGTGCGGAAGTATGGTTTAATGAACTTCGTTTTTCTAACCTGGATGAAAAAGGCGGTTGGGCGGCTTTGGGCCGGGTAGATTTAAAACTGGCTGATCTTGGAAGTATTACTTTGGCTGGAACAGCCAGGAGTCGTGGCTTTGGTACATTGGAACAAAGAGTCAACGAAAGAAGCCGTGAAGATCTTTATACGTTTGACCTTTCTGCCAATATCGATGCCGGTAAATTGTTACCAAAACAATTAGGTATTCAAATACCTGTTTATGCAGGTATCAGCCGAATTACAAGTACGCCGGAATATGATCCTTACGATCTTGATATTAAGTTGGATGAAAAGTTGGATTACACTTCTGGTAACAACGCAAAAGATTCTATTAAAAGAAATGCCCAGGATATCACTACAATCAAGACATTAAATTTTACCAATGTAAAAAAAATAAAAACAGATGGTAAGCAGCCGAAGATATGGAGTGTAACCAATTTTGATCTTAACTACTCTTATCTTGAAACGAAGCAACATAACCCGCTGATAGAAAATTATGAAATGCGGCGCACCCGTGGTGCATTAGGTTATAATTATGCGCCACAGCCAAAATATCTTGAGCCGTTTAAACAATTGATCAAATCGAAATCAAAATGGCTGGCGATTATTAAGGATATTAATTTCAATTATGTTCCCTCGCAATTATCATTCAAAGCTGATATATTCCGCCAGTTTGGTGCAACCCGGCCACGCAATGTAGGCGGCGGGCCTTATAAAATTCAAGAGACCTATGATAAATATTTTACGTTCGACCGTTATTATATTTTACAATGGGCATTGACAAAATCTATTTCCCTCGATTTTACCGCCACTAATAATGCACGGGTGGATGAACCGTTTGGTCGTATTGATACAAAGGCAAAAAAAGATTCTGTACGCAAAAACATTTTCGATGGAGGCCGTAATACACAATACGGGCAACAGGCGACATTGACTTACAATGTGCCAATGCAAAAAATTCCTTTACTGGATTGGACTACCTTAAGAGCTTCTTACGGCACACAATACAACTGGCTGGCTGCATCTAATTCAATAATAGCGAGAAACCTGGGTAATACTTTATCTAATACCCAGACCAGGACAATCAATGGGGAACTGAATTTTGAACAATTATACAGTAAGTCAAGGTTTTTAAGGGCTGTTAGTGCAGCACCAACGGGCAATAAAAAAGCCAAAGACACAGCGGGTATTAAGGAGCCGAAAAAAGTGAATGATAAACCAGCAAAAACAAAATTTGATATTCCTGATTCACTCAAGGCAAAGATGACTGCTAAAGAACTTAAAAAAGCAAGAAAAGAAGCCCGGAGAAAAGAAAAAGAAGAACGTAGAAAATTAAAAGAACAAAAGAAAAATGAACTGCCTGAAGTAGGCGGTGCTGTAAGGTTCATTGCAGGCCTGGCTACTTCTGTCAAGAGGGTAGGGATTCAATATAATGAAGATCTTGGAACGATGCTACCGGGGTATATGGATAGCACAAGAGTATTGGGCGCCAATATAAAAAATGGTAATCCCGGCTTTGGATTTATTTTCGGTTATCAGCCCGATACAAGTTGGATCAATAATTTTGGCGCTAAAGGATTGTTATCAAGAGATACCTTGTTATCAGCTATGATTCAACAAAGATATAGCCAGCGATTAAATATTACTGCCCAGGTTAGTCCTTTCCGTGATTTGAATATTGATATCAATATTGATAAATCTTACAGCAAGCAATATTCGGAATTGTACAAGGATACAAGTATATATGACAATGTGGGTTTAACAAGACTAAATCCCTATGCAGCGGGTAGTTTCAGCATCAGTTATATTTCTTATCAAACTATGTTTACCAAGTTTGACCCGAATGTTATTTCAGAAACATTCAAGGAATTTGAATCAAACAGGCAGATATTGTCCCAGCGGTTAGCTAAGCTCAATCCTTATCAGAGCGGGGCTACTGATCCGGATGGCTATTATAAAGGCTACGGACGTTATGCTCAGGATGTGGTGATACCTTCCTTCCTTGCAGCCTATGGGAAAAAAGATCCGGGTTCGGTTAAATTATTTAAGAATAGTAATCCTAATATTCGTTCCAACCCATTCAGCGGCCTTTTGCCAAAACCAAACTGGACGATCTCTTATAATGGGCTATCAAGAATAGCAGGACTGGATAAAATATTTTCTAATGTTAATATCAAGCATGGCTATCACAGTACGCTTGCTATGAATAGTTTTAATACCGCCTTGTTGTTCCAGGATCCTTTCAGGGTGAGTTATCCCTCATTCTTTGATACATTGACTGGTAATTTTATTCCCTATTTCCTTGTTCCCAATATAACTATCCAGGAAAGTTTTGATCCATTGATAGAAGTAGACATGACTTTCACCAATCAATTGTCGGTAAGAGCTGAATTCAGGAAAACAAGATCGCTGAGTTTGAGTTTGATCGATTACCAGTTAGCAGAAAACCGTTCTACAGAAATGACTTTCGGTTTTAACTGGAGGAAAAAAGGATTACCGCTTCTTAAGAATTTAAAGATTGGAAAAAAAGGAATGAAACTGGATAATGATGTCACCTTCCGATTTGATTTCAGTGTGCGGGATGATGCTACTGCTAATAGCAAACTAGACCAGGGTACATCTTTTGGTACATCGGGGCAAAAGGTAATTCGTATTGCTCCTTCTATCGATTATATCTTAAATAACCGGGTAAGTCTGAAATTATATTTTGAGCAAAACCGCAACATACCCAAGATCAGTAATGCATTCCCCATCACCAATACAAGAGGTGGCCTGCAGGTGCGGATATCGCTGGCACAATAAACAATTATATCTTTGATTGATCCGGAAATACAATCCCGTACAGTTTGTATAATACTATTTTTGTCCGGCTTGCAAACTATTAACTGATTTACAAAAATGACAGATATTACTATCGGCGTTATAGGTTATGGATATTGGGGGCCAAATATTGTCAGGAATTTTTTTTCTTTAGATAATTGTAAGGTTAAATCTGTAGCTGAGGAACGGGCGGAACGTCTTCTCGTACTGGCTAAAAGTTTTCCTTCTATTAGCGGGATAAATAATGCGGATGCTATCATTAATGATAGCACAATAGATGCGGTGGTAATAGCCACACCGGTTTTCACACATTTTGAATTGGCAAAAAAGGCGCTTGAAAACGGCAAACATGTACTTATTGAAAAGCCAATGACATCTACGGTGGCGGAATCAGAAGAACTGATCAGCCTTGCGGAGCAAAAAGGGCTTACACTGATGGTGGACCATACCTTTCTATACACAGGCGCTGTACAAAAAATGAAGGAGCTGATTGACTCGGGGGCTGTAGGCATTCCCCGTTATTTTGATTCTTCACGTATAAATCTTGGATTATTTCAATCGGACATAAATGTACTATGGGACCTTGCCGCTCATGATATTTCTATCCTGATTTACCTGATAAAAGAAATTCCTGAAAGTGTGAATGCAACAGGTATTTCTCATACGCATAATGATGTAGAGAACATAGCTTACATGACAGTGAATTATAATTCTGATTTTATTGCTCATATCAATTCTTCATGGACATCTCCGGTAAAAGTGAGGCAGACTTTAATTGGCGGGGATAAGAAAATGATTCTCTACAACGATATTGAGCCGTCTGAAAAAGTGAGGGTTTATGATACCGGATACAATCATACAACAGATGAAGATAAAAACAAGATATTGGTTGATTACCGGATAGGAGATATCTATATTCCTAAATTGTCTTCGGAGGAAGCCTTAACAGGAGTTGCGAATGATTTTATCCAATCCATCCTACAGAAAAAAAAGCCTTTGTCCAATGCACAACTGGGTTTGGAAGTAGTGAAAATATTAGAAGCTTCGCAACAGTCTATAAAGAATAAAGGCAGGGAAGTTAAAATAAAATAATATGGAAGCTGTTAATAGTAATAACGATAAGCAAAACCTCAGAAATGTAAAGGTTGGGAATAACGTCAGCATATTCAGTTTTGTAAACGCCTATGAATGCAGCATAGATGATGGAAGCAAGATCGGTGCTTTTGTCGAAATTCAAAGAGGCGTAGTTATTGGAAAGAATTGCAAAATATCCAGTCATAGTTTTTTATGCGAAGGAGTGCATATTGAAGACAATGTATTTATTGGGCATGGCGTCATGTTTACGAATGATCTTTTTCCCCGTGCTACAAACAGCGATGGAAGTCAGCAAACAGAGACCGATTGGAAGGTAACAGAGACTCATGTTAAAAAAGGCGCATCAATTGGGAGTAACGCCACCATCTTATGTGGTATCACCATTGGAGAAAATGCATTGATCGGAGCCGGGTCGGTTGTTACTAAAGACGTTTCCGCCAATACTATCGTAGCAGGAAATCCTGCAAGGGTGATCAAAACAATTTAATTCTGTTGAAGAAATTGTTTCATTTGAAAATTAAGTGATCGGAAAATTTATGAGAAGAATAAGCATCATTGGCTTTGGAAAAATAGGGCAGGCAATAGCAGCGAATATCCTGAAGCAGGATATCCATGTAATAGCTATTGATTCCAATACAGGATTGCAAAAGATTTTTAAAAACGATGAGTATGAAACTAAAGAGCCAGGTTTAAAAGATATACTAACTCTTGCTTATAAGAATACCAACCTGTTGATTGCAGATGATTTTAGTTTGGTAAAAGGCAGTGATGCTATCATTATTTCCCTTCCATTTATGATAGATAATCAAAAGAAAACTTTGGATGAAGCTTTTCTCAGGACTATTAAGGAGGTAGCTGCGTTTACAGAAAATAAAACAGTAATTATTATTGAAACATCAGTTCCGGTCGGTTTTGGCAGAAATAGTGTTTTGCCTGTTATCGAATCGAAGGGCAAACTGCATGGCAAGGATTTTTTGCTGGCGCACAGCCCGGAAAGGATCAAGAGCGGAACAATGCTGGAACAACTATCGCAAATTCCAAAAGTGATTGGTGGTGTTTCACAAGAGGCAACGGATAAAGCATATGAAATATACCAATGGTTCTTTGATAAAAAGATCTTGCACCGGGTGGAAAGTATTGAAGCGGCAGAAATGCTGAAGCTGGCGGGTATGATCTATCGCGATGTGAATATTGCTTTATCTAATCAACTGGCTCAGTTTGCCAATGCGGCCCATATTGATTTTGCTAACCTGATACCATTGATCAATACTGACAGGGAAGCTAATTTACTACAACCCGGAATTGGTGTTGGTGGTCATTGCACTCCTGTATATCCATATTTTCTAATGGAAAATTTTAAACAGGCCGGGCTTGATTTTACATTAGCACGGCAAAGCCGATTGATCAATGATGGAATGGCTGAATATGCAGTATCCTTAATAGAGGAGAAAGTGAAAACAAAAAAAGCACTCTTACTCGGTTTATGTTTTCGTCCCAATGTAAAAGAAGATGCTCTGAGCACTACTTATCTGCTGCATGATGTTCTTTTGAAATCAGGCTTTGAAGTGGTGGTGCATGACGTTGAATTTTCTGAAAATGAAATAAAGGAAAAAGGGCTTAGCGCAGCTACTTCAATTTATGAGCATGATGTTGAAGTTGTTTTTTTAGTTACTATGCACAAGGAATATCAGCAACTTGATTTTGACAGATTAGCCCGGATTGGTGTAAGGTTTTTTGTAGATGGCCGAAATAACACCGACAAAACTAAAGTTGAGAATGCCGGCATTGAATATATGGGAATCGGTCATTAAGGAGAACAGTTGATATTCAGTTACAAATTTGTTGATACCTGGGCACTATCAGTATTTGCCGGAGTCTTTTTAAATAACATAACATAGCCGCAAAGATTCTTTTTCTTCTTTTTATTTACCTGTACAGGTTTCATCATATGAAATTCGGATAGCTTGGGTATGTAGGAGTAAGAAATAACATTGCCATCAACATCGCCCCATCTCTTCTGTTGAAAAATAACTTGCTTTTCATTCCAGTCAAACATTCTCACTTCATACAATCTCGAAGTGTAATCGCCTATAAAAACAAATTGATACCAGCTTCCTTGGGTAAGGGGCACTATTACCGGCATTTCAAATTCACTTTCCATGGAAATAGATGCTTCTTTCAATAAAACAAAACCATCTTTTCCATACAAGCCTTTTAGGCTGTCTACTTGTTTGCTGATCAGATCATCCTGGCAGGATTGTAAACGGATAACATCTTGCGAGAAGGAAAAAATGGATAGAGAAAATAGGGTAGTTAGCAGGAGAAATGTCTTTTTCATATTTCGTTTTTATAGGAACTGGATTGCTGATAAAATTATAACACAATTTCCGGGACTTATAATTTTTGCGTTTATAAATCAGGCATCCCGCACATTTCCTAAGTAGATTAACGACAAATTTGAGACCACACATTTATGGAGCGAACGGGGAATAACGAAAGAATGCTAAGGAATTCTTAAAAAAAAAACGGATACGCTTTTTCTCAACTGTTTTCACGGTTGAAATAGATAGCATCTGCCTGTTGGGTACAGGTAATAACAAGGTCGTTAATGCAGACATGCGGAGGTAGAGTGGTACAATAGTAAATAACATCAGCAACATCTATGGCTGAAAGAGGTTCTATTCCGTTATAGACACTTTTTGCGGTAGCTTCATCCCCTTTGAAACGTACGATTGCAAACTCAGTTTCAGCAGCACCGGGATGAATGGCCGTTACTTTTATATTATGACGAAGTAAATCTATGCGCATAGACTGGTTCAATGCATCAACTGCATATTTAGTAGCGCAATACACATTCCCTTTTTCATAAACCTGTTTGCCTGCTACTGATCCCATATTGATGATGTGTCCCTGCTTATGGACTGCCATCAATTGTGATACCGCCTTTGCTACATACATAAATCCTTTAATATTCGTGTCTACCATTGTATTCCAATCGTTAAGATCGGCTTCATCAAAATAATCCCTTCCAATAGCCAGGCCTGCATTGTTGATCAGTACATCAATTTTTTTCCATGTTGATGGTAATGAAGCGATAGAATTGAAAACAGTTTTTTCTTCTCTGACATCAAAAGGCAATGTTAGTACTGCGATATTGTATTTATTTTCTAAAGAAGTACATAGCTCCTGCAAACGGTCATTTCTTCTGCCGTTCAGTATAAGATCGTAACCATGTGCGGCAAATTTTTCAGCGCAGGCTTTTCCAAATCCGGATGTGGCGCCTGTAATAAAAACAATTTTTGACATTTGTGTTAAGTTGATGAGTTCACAGGTTTACGGGTTCACAAGTTAATGGATCGTTTGAACTCCTTGAACTTTTGGAACTTTTAAGCTATCGTAACAGCGTCACCGTTCCTTTCAGAAAAATAGGTTTACCCAAATAGTCTATTGCGCTGACCATCCATACAAACACATTGCTTCCCTGGGGTGTACCAGCAATTTTTCCATCCCAGCCATGTTCATTAGTAGTTGTGTTGAATACCATTTGTCCCCACCGGTTAAAAATCCGGAAGTATTTGATCTGCTGTACTCCTACTGCTATCGGTCTTATTACATCATTTAATCCATCGCCATTTGGTGTGAAAGCGGATGGAACAAATACATAAGGATTGGTTTTAAAAACCGTTACGGAAACAAATGCGGAATCATAACAACCGATTTCATTAAATACCTTAACCATATAATGTATGCTGTCAATTTCCTGACCGTATACACCAATCGGGTTTTTAATAGTAGTGCTATTGAGCCCTGTTGGGGGCGACCAAATATAACTGACACCTCCTTCCGCATTGAGCTGGAGTGGCTGGCCAACTACTACCATTGTATCATTGCCTGCAAACGGTTGAATTTTTGGTAAAACAGTTACCAGTACTGTATCATATCCTGGTTTTGGACAACCTTTATTATCAAGGGAAGTTAGAATATACTCCGTAGTTCGAATTGGATAAGCTATTGGATTAAGGGTATTGGAATTGGTTAATGTACTTACAGGCGACCAGGATAAAGAATCGCCGTCATGCGAGCCATGCAGGTAGGCAGGAGTATTATAACAAATAATGGTATCACTTCCTGCATTAGCTACGGGGTAAGGAACAGTTCTAACTAAAATGTTTTCTGTTGCTGTACAACTTCCAATCCTTGCCAACACCTGGTAATTGGTAGTCCCGGTTGGCAGGGCCATAGGATTTTGCAATGTGGGATCATTAAATGAAGATGCTGGCACCGACGTCCACTGATGTTGTAGCCCATCACTTACTATATTTAGTTGCACTGAATCAGTTAGGCAAATTGTAGTGTCAGGCATAGCACTGGTAGTGACAAACCTGACTACCCGAACCCTGACTGTGTCTGTATTTACGCAGCCCTGCTCATCAAGATGTACAGAATACGTTGTTGTTGTTGTTGGGTTAACGGTAGGCGTAGCTGTATTGGCGTTAATCATATTTGTAACAGGAGTCCAGCTAAAGATCCCTGTACCCGATGCCTGCAGTTGTACATTATCTGGAACACAAATAAGGGTGTCCCGAAATGCGAGAGTGATCGGAGGTTTATCTATTATTTGTATGGATTTGAAAATGGTATCAAGACAACCTTTGCTGTTACCAACAATGAACCTGACATTTTTAGTTCCGGTATCAGCATAGGTCCAACTGGGATTTTTTATATTGGATGTATCCTCAATAGAGTTAGTCTGACCAAAATCCCATCTCCATTTATCAACTACCCCATAATTGGTAGTAGTACGATCTGTAAACTGAACAGGATTGAGCAAGCAGACACCGGTAGAAATAAAATCAGGGAAAAATCCCGGCCATACTCTTACAATTGCTGTTGTGGAATCCGAACATTCCTGGTCGCGGTTAGTTACTAG
>CAMLEX010000052.1 GCA_946479055.1 uncultured Bacteroidota bacterium
CACCGGTGTTAGCCATATTGCCTGCCCGCCGGATGGCTTTAATGATACATCTATACTTTTTGATGACGTGATAATTTTTCTTTCTACTTTCACTTTTGTTTTCGATTGTACTTTGTCATCATCGCTATAAAAACTGGCCCTGTATTTTTTTCCCGACGGCAAAAAATCAAATGACAATCTTACTGTTCTTGCATTGTTGTTGGTAATTGTTCCAATAAACCAATCATCGCCCTTTTTTCTTGCCGTACTGATAAATTCGCCCGGATTGCCTTGAAGTACTTTTGTTTCATCCCAACTTACAGGGATTTTATCCCAGAATTCCAGTTCTGGTTCATCGCTGCTCATCGCCGGTTTATCATACCAATACAAGGTTTGAATCGGGCTATAATAAATAGCTGCTAATGCCAACTGATGAGCATGTGTTGTTTTAATCCTTTTGTCGTAATAGCAAATAGTATAATCAGCCGCACCGGCTATATATCTTGTAAATGGAAGAACTGTATTATGAGTAGCATCGGGCATTTCTTCATTGCCTCTTATTCCTTCTGCTGTCATCAGGTTGGGCCATGCACGTTGTTCGCCTGTTTGCCGCCAGTCATCATGTACATTTACCATTATTTGATTCTCGGCGGCTTTTTTAAACATTTCTTCTATCCATGTGGTCCAGCGATGCGAACCCACTTGTACAAAACCAAACTTCACTCCTTTCACGCCCCATTCTTTATATACCCTGAATAAAGAATCTGATTGCGAATACAACCCCTGCAGGTTACAGTACAACCAAACTCCTATTCCTTTTTCTTTTCCATATTGAATGATGCCATGCAGATCAAAATTAGGTATTGCCACTTTTGTTGCATCAGAAGTAAATGTAAAAGCAGGTCCGTACCATTTCCAATCAAACAAGATGTATTGTAGCCCATGTTTAGCTGCAAAATCAATATTTTCATAAGCATCTTTGGTAGTCTGAGTCATCACCCGCATGATCTTGCCGGGCTCTATCCAGCTAACATCTTTAATTTTTGAAGGAGCATTCAAATTCAGCACAAGATCATTGTGCTCAACAAGATCACCTGCTTTTTCTGCTATCATGATTACACGCCAGGGAGTTGAAAACGGTGAGATCAGATCCGCCGGCGTGTACATGGAAGTCAGGATTGTATTTGGTTTTTCATTGCTCAGTTTAAATTTTGTTCTTGCATAATCCACCATCTGCGCTTCTGCCAGGCAAGCATATAAGCCATTTGGCAACTGCAATGTCAATGGCCTTTCACTCTCGTCCGGCCAGTTCTTTAATGGCAATAAATTATACGGCGCCTGCGCCCATGAATGATGCCAGGCTTTGGTTCCTTCGGGCAAACTGAATTCGGTATTCTCTGCCACAACACGATAATAAGTTCCTTTTTCATTTTCAGGAAAGAAATAACGAATAGCAATTCCCTCATTGTATGCCCTTATCTCCACATTCATTAAGTAAATGGGATTATCATCTTTTACTAATTCTATTGTGGCGGCATTGTAATTGTCTCTTATGATGCTTCGTTCCCCATATACAGGTTTCCAGGAAGTATCTTTTGATACAGTAGTAATTCTTTTTACAGTTAAGTTCTCACACCAGTTTTTATGTCTGTCAACTTTCAATGCCATAGCCCTTTCAGAAAGATTATTATCCAGCTGAATATCTAAAACAGATTCATTGATAACAGGCCGGGCTTTAAAATCAAGTTTATAATACATGATTCTTGTGCCATCGGTGTTCCTCTTTTGATAAAATGAAACAGTATAATTCTTATCAGGAGATTGCAGCAAGGTTTTTGTAGAATCAATGATTTCCTGGCTGAATACATCAACCATTATCAGTGCAAAAAACAATAGGGTAACTATTCGCTTCACTGTTTCTGTTTATAGGTTTTGATAAATATTTTTTCCATCCCGCAAATTTTTTAACCGCAACAATGCCTCGATGTAATAATAATCCGCATAAATAATAGAAGCATCTACTTCGCCGCCATTGGGTTTGTGGCCAGTACTATGCAGTAGAAAAGCATTATTTACATTACCACTCTGATATTTATGGGAAGAAAGAGAAGTCAACATTTTTTCTGCTTTGCTCCGGTACTCATCCGCTTTTGCTTTGTCTTCAACTAATGTCGATAATTCCAGTAATGCAGAAGCGACAACTGCCGCTGCTGATGCATCCTTTCGTGCATTGGGTATATCAGGTGCATTAAAATCCCAATAAGGAACCAGGTCGTCAGGAAGATTTTTCAAATACACATCCGTTACCTTTTGTGCAAACTCTAAAAACTTTTTATCCTTTGTTTCTCTATACACCATAGCATAGCCATAAATAGCCCAGCTTTGCCCTCTTGCCCACATGGACGAATCGGAATATCCCTGGTGAGTGATCCCTTTTATTTTTTTACCGGTAGCTGTATCATACACCACTACATGATATGAAGTATAGTCAGGACGGAAATGATTGTGCATTGTTGTTTCAGCATGCTTTACCGCTATATCATAAAAATTTTTATTGCCGCCGTTTTTCGAAGCCCAGAATAACAATTCAAGGTTGATCATGTTATCCATGATGGTATTGTGGCGATGTGGCCAATCAACACCAGGGACTTTCCGGGGCCAGGAAAGAATGGTACCGACTTTCGGATTAAATAATTTTGACAAGGTATCAGCAGCTCTTAAAAGAATTGTTTTGTATGTTGAATCCTTTGTAAGCCTGTAACCATTCCCAATACTGCAAAAAACCTGGAATCCAAGATCATGATCTATCGCTGCGGAATCAATTAATGGAAATAGTGCTTTAGAAAAACGGGTCGCTTCCGATTTCCATTTATCATCCTTGCTGTATTCATAAGCATACCATAAAATACCCGGCCAGAAGCCACTTGTCCAATCCCGATAGTTTACAAACCGCCATTCAGTCTTTCCGTTTGCAATACTGCGTGGAATTTGTGAAGAGTCATTCAAACCGCTTACTGTTTTGGAAGTCTGCTCCAAACAATAGTCAAGATTTTTATTTACATCCAAATCAGTTTTCGATGCACAACCGGCAAATAATATTGCTGCTACTAATCCTGTCTTAACTAATCCTTTCATTTAAACTCGATTTTTGAATATATTGATGCAGGCAACTCAAAAGAGATGACCAGCTTACCGTTCTGTACTATTTTTTTCCCGGTAAAAAATTGATTGCCGATTGATATCCTATATGTTGTTTTACTCTTAAATTTTTCTCCGGGAATCGTCACAGTGACAGGCGATGAACCCGTAAAAAACCATTCGTTGTTTTTTATTTCCAGGGCGGCAGACGCATCTGAAGATTTAGCTGTAATGCTATAGCCACCTTTGGCAATCTTTTTACCGTTTCCAAGAAATAAATACAGCAAACTGTTTTTTGTTTCACTGATCACCGCATAATTGCCGCTGAATGCTTTTTCATTATAAACTATATTCTTCCCTGTTTCCGTTCCAGAAAAAATAAATTGTTTATCACCAGCTTTTCCTTCTATTTCCAGGCCAACAAAATCTGAAGGTGCATTAACAGGTTTAAAGGCTTGAATAGATACAACCGATTTTGGTTGTGAAGTTGTTGATGGCTCAAATACAACGGCGAATGGTTTTGTCCAGGCTTCACCGCTTTGTCGGGCGACGATCGTTGGCATCGGCAATTCAACTATCTCTTTGGGCAGGCCCATCCTGTCAATAGCTTTTGACTTGGGAGACTTTACTGAAAAAATTTCCCTGTCCTTCTCACCTTTCATCCACATATTCATCTGCACCTCTTCTTTGCCCGGAACCGTCAATTTGAAAACAGCATTGATATCCTTATCTGTTGTTATGGATTTTTTATCGTAGAGATAATCGTATGCAAATAAATGACCGCCTCCAAATGATAATTTCTCTGTTGGTTGCAGCGAAACTGTATTACCGGCATTATCATTCACCAGTAATTGTTGTCCCAAGTTGTGATAGAAATAATCATGCATTTTATCCTTACCGTCTTTTCGCTTCGACCGGAATATATCAATATAATACGCCGTTGAATCACTGCTGCGGATAATACTGGTAAGTCGCGTTTGATCGGCATTTGTTTCCGGTTCCAGGAAATACAGGTTGCCAAAACTCACCGACGGAAAATAATCTTTTGAAACACCTGAAGCGGGATAAGAACTTTTTACTTCAAACCCATGATTGCTTTTCATGACCGGATAGGCGGAAATGCCGTCAACTGTCACCGTGTTGTGAGCAGGAAACTGTGAATAATATTCCGCATAGTCAGCCTGGAAATAATTGGTGCCGATACCACTTTCGGGGCCCAACACATATCCTTTCCCATAAATTTCCATTGATATACCACCTGCATGCATGTGATTTCCTTTTGAGCCACTCATTGCTACCATCAATCCATTTTTTGCATCCAATCCATTGCGCAAAGCAAAATAGCTTACCTGCGATGAAGAAAACACGGGAGTTATATATTCAGCTATATTGCCGGCTTCAATACTCTCATTGATGTTGTTATTTTCTTTTGCATAAAGAATGGAATTGATATTTCCGCCACCCTGTTCAGACTTCTCTACATTAAAACCTCTTTCTTTATAATAGCCTTCAATGGCTTTAATATAACGGGTAAATATTTTTTCCTGTTCAGGCTTTTTATTTCTCCTGGCATTTGCCAGCATTTCATAAGCTGCATTTAAATTAATTCTCCCATAATGCGAATCGCCGAAGGAAGCGAAATAGCCATTAGGAAAAAGATATTGCGCAACAGCCAGAGTTGCTTTTTTCAGTACAGGTAATTTCTCAACAAGATCGAGGTTATAATAGCTGTCAAAAAAATGAATGAACCAGGCAAAATCATTCAACACAAGCAATGAGTAACCGGCGCTTTCATTCCAAAATCCTGTTGCTGCATCATAACCACTGGTTGCTACTTTATTGAGCGACCATTGCCGTTGCGAATTAGTATTTAAAATATAATTGGTATAGTACCGGTAACCTTTTCTATCTGCGTAGTTATTATCGTCTTCCAGCATCAATGCTATGTTCAACACATTCTTTGCCTGCATCAGGTTCCAGTTGTTGAATGCCACGCCATGCGCAATTTGTATATCGGCCCATTTGCGGAACACATCGGAGTATGTTTGCATCTTGCCAGGCTTGTTTTTTTCAAGGTAGCGATACAAGTAATCATAAATGCCGGTAAGGCTATTAATAATAGCCTGCTCCTGTATCACTTCAAATGATGACAATCCAGCCAGCGTTTGATGATGCCCATGTGAAAGATCAAAAGGCTCTTTGCGGTATTGCATGCCCGTCATGTAGGTATCAAAAAGATCGGCCGCAAACTTTGCATACTTCTCTTCATCCGAAAGCCAATACAATACAGCAGCAGTATAGGCCATCCGCATAATATTATTATTAATGCCTTCGATGATGTTTCCTGTTTTTGAAATATCAACCCATTCCAGTTGCCCGGTTGATTTATTGACAAGATACAGTCCTTGCGGATCATCCATATAAGGCATGATATCTTCCAGCTTTGGCGCTGCATGTGCAGAAATGCCGCCTCTTTGTCCCGGAAATTTTACTGTAGGAACAGGGGCTTCACCTTCTGCATGATCATAGGTTCCACCTTTAATAAATATTTCTGTTGATCTTGTTTTCCAAAACATCATCAATCTTGAAACCATCCATGTTGAATCGGTTTGATGACGACTCACATATTCCTCTATATTTTTCTTTGACTGATCATAAATATTTTTGGCCTCGCCTTGTGTACTAATCAATTTTTGAATTTCCTTCTTATCCTTTCCGGCAACAAATCGTGGATGGGCAGAGGAAACCAATGGCAGGATTTCTATTTCCTGCGAGAAAGCGTTCTGAACAATCAGACAAAAAACAATGCCGCAATATTTTTTTACATTCTTCAATATCTTATTTGATGGTCTTATCACAACCTGTAACATATGCCCTTTATTTAAACTTTACATTTTTTGCATGCTTCCCGATGATAATATCGCCCTCTTGCGCAGACATTATCTTTTTACCATTGATCTTCACATTTTCGAATGTTACATTATTGACATTCCGGTTTTCATTGTGCCCTATGATTTGAGAAGGGCGTAAGCTAGAACCATTGTAAGTAATGTCCTTGAAATAAATGTTCTCAATCGATCTTCCGGATTGGGTGTTGTATTTCGGGTCATTCACTACACGCAAATCAACTAAACGGCCCTCTTGTATATCTTCTATGCGGATGTTTTCGTAAGTCACATTTCGTACAAGATTGTTATCCGCAGATATTATGGCCATAGTGCCCAGGCAGACGGATCATCTTCATCATGCTCCAGGATGTCGATGTTTGAGAAAGTGATATTTTCAATCGTATCTCCCTCAAGGGCCGTATTACCATGAGCTCCTATATTGGTTGGATGGGCAATATCTGCCCACAGGATGGAATTCGTGATCTTATAGTTTTTTGCATTACCGTAGAAATCCCATCGATGGGCATAAATGGCGATGCAATCATCTGAATTGCGCATGAAAACATCGTCTATCTCGACATCCGAGCAGCTCATCAGGTCAATGCCATCACTCCAGCCTTTGCAACTAAAGGAGGTCAGATTTTTGATTTTCAATCCCTTAGATTGTCCGCCATAAATGGTATAATGTTGAGGGTTGACGACATGAATTCCATCAATTTCTACATTTTCGGAAAACCGGATCTCTACGCCTCGTTCAGGCTCTAAAATGATCCCTTTTCCAATAATACGCACGTCTTTAACATTGTCGCAAAGCAGTTTTCCTTTGATTACTGCACCACCATGAATGTACACGGTTTGCCCGCTTTTGATGCGATAGACATCCCCGGGCTTATCCAGCGCTTCATGTACACCCGGACCGAAATAAACGACGTTAGGATCGTTGGGGTTGGGCCGACTTCTCTCAATAGCGTGGGCAAACAGATGAAGGTTGTGCAGCTTGTCGCCGTTTACCTCAATGGAAATCTTTCTGGGTCTATCAAGGGTAAACTGGATGGTGCTCCCGTTAACATTAGGAGTAATCCTATAGGAAGATGGCCTGATATCTACAGTTCCGATGTTTCCGTTGTTCTTACGTATTTTTATTTCTACTTTTCCTGAAAAGTCAAAATAGACCATCGAAGCATCCTGCACCTTGTCCATATCCACTTGTACCTTGTACTCATAAAGATCTTTCCATTGTCCACCTGGCTTTCTGACCTGCACCGTAAAATCGTCATTGTGCATGGAATAAAAAAGAGCTTTGGGAACATCATAGGTAACAAGGCTGTCTTGTGCAAAAGCTGTATGTGTCAATGTGAACCAAGCGATAACAAGAACGGATAACTTCTTCATCAACTTAAAGTACATTTTAATCTTTTTCAAAAATTTTAAATTAGAGGTAAGGTCCAGCCGAACAACTTATTTTCTTTTAAAAGTGCTTGCAACCCCTGTTGTACTTACCTTTTTAATATTCCCTGCCTGATCAAAGTTGAGGCTATCCAGGCACAGTTGCCTTAATACAAAATCCTTCTTTTGAGGAAAAATCCGATGGTATAAAATATAATCCTGGTTCTTCACCCTGAATACTGTGTGATGACCCGGGCCAACAACAGAACTATTACTTGCTGTTTTTAAAATTACACGCTGTTCTGGTTCAACAAATGGTCCCAGTGGACTATTAGAAGTGGCGTAACCAATTTGATAAGTTGCATCAATGGCCTTACCCTCCGAAAACATCAAATAATATTTTCCATTTCTTTTGATCATGTGGGGAGCTTCGAAATAATGCGGAGTGGTAACTTCGAGAGGAGCACCATCAAAGGTTTTCATATCCTTTTTTAACTTGACCGCCATGCAATGCCCGTTCACCCAGTTCCACCCAGAACCCCAGTATAGATAAGCCTGTCCGTCGTCGTCTATAAAACAATCTGCATCGATGTTGTGCATGTCAGGAAAATCCGTGAATTTTATCAGAGGACTATTGTCTTCTTTAAGATTTTTCCATGGTCCGAGTGGATTTGCACTAACTCCGGCCCAAACTTCACTACCAATCGACACATACATGTAGAAATAATTATCTGTGCCCTTCACCACCGAGGGTGCCCATACCTTATGTTCGTTTGATGTAGGACTAGTACATAATGATTTGGTTGGCCAGTTAAGATGATGATGCTTGAATTTAATAAAATCCTTAGTCTCGAACACTGCAAGCTCTTCACCTCCCCATGGATCAATTGTCGCATAGATGAAATAAGTACCCTTGTTTTTTACAATAGTCGGATCCGCAAAGTAACCGGGCATTATTGGGTTAGATATTTTTCCATTGCCACCTTGGGCATTAACAGAACAAGGAAGGTTGATTAGCAAGTTCAGGAAAAAAAATACTGAAATTTTATTGAGCATGATTAGTTTAGTTTCGTTCAATAAACCGATTTATCACAACTTCTGTGGCACTTTTAGTTGGTTTGAACTTATGGAATTTAGAGAGAACTCTATCCCCGGATTTTCAACTAGAACAACACTTAAAGCATCAACTATTGTTCCTGCTCGATCATAATCGCCTGGCCACCCTTAGCTTCCAAATTAACCATTAACTTGTCGCCCCTTTTTAGCCGGGAAGTGCGTTTTACAATTTGCTCATTATTTCCGTCTTCAAAGAATGTTGCCTTGTAGCGTTTTCCTTTATCCAGAAAGTCGAGTTTTACGTCTGTTTTTCAGGCATTCGGCCCGCTGCGTTACCAACAAACCAAGTAGTGCGTTTTCTCCTTGCCACGCTTATATTCTTTCCTATTTCTCCGGCTAAATATTTTGTTTCATTCCAAACCTTCGGAACATATTTAAAAAATTCTATTTCATCGAAGTTGGTATAATCTTTAGGCCTTCCATACCAGAAAATCGCCTGTAGCGTACTGAGGTAAATTACCGTCAATGCCAACTGTTGTGCCTTACTTACAACAGCTTTGGAGATGCTCATCTCTCCAAAGCTGTTGACGTGTTTAGTTTTTAACTAATTTGATCCAGTCAATTCTTATATAACAACCCGGATTTGCACTACCATTACCCCATGCCACGTTTGCTAAAAATCCCATTGAAACAACCTCGGACGATGCCAACGAAAAATTGAGCGTTTTGGTTTCAGTAAGATTGGGACTTGTAGCACCAACATTTGCCGGGTTTGCCAGTGCCACAGATGCTAAAGCACTGGAAATATTCGCTAAAGTTGGAATGCCGCTATTACCAGACGCAACTGCAAGATGAACTGTTGAATTTTGTTGAACTTCTGTATAATACTTAACAGATAGTGTATAATTACCAGCAGGTAAAGGCATTGAAGTAGGCTGATAGATGATACCATCTGTAATAGGTGTATTACCCCATGTTTCCCAACAAAGAGTACCCCCTCCATCTTTAGAGTATCCGCCTTCACCGCTTTTATTTTTTGCAGCAGCATTCGTAACCCATGGAGCGGCCAACGTCCCCCACCTGTTGGATATTAATGAACCAGCATTAGTAAATCCACCCCCTTTTGTCGTGTCGCCAGTGTTACTTAAAAAGTAAGGAGTGATGTTACCGGGTGCATTAGGATTGATTATCGGAGGTGTTGCTGTAATTGTTAAGCCCCCCATTGTAAGAGTGACATTGCCTGAAGAAAATCCATTTGGTGCAACAACCTTGATTAGTGTATCATTAATAAAAGGAATGTCAGTAGCGGTTGTTACATTAAATTTTATTGCCACTTTAGAAACATCTGTTCCGAAACGAATACCTTTTATTGATATAGTATCTCCCGGAAATGCAGCATTTTTTTGTGCATTTTGCGAAGCAATGGAATTAATCACCGGTGGGGCTATTACAGTGTAGGTTCCGATAGAATCCACTTTATGTGTCCATACCTGCAGGCTAACTTTTCCTGATACTGCATTGGACGGCACCTGCACTACTATTTGATTGCCATTAATGCTTACTATATTGGTCGCCTGTATTCCGCCAAACCAAACTTTTACAGCTCCTTTCAACGAGTCGAGATTGGTACCGGTAATTGTAACATTGATCATAGGATAACCACTGGCCGGGCTCATACCTGATGGCACTGGTGCAGGATAATTAAACTCTCTGAACTGAGCGTCTTTTTCACAACTGGTGCCGAGAAGAACTATTGCGATTAAGCAACAGACTATATTTAAAAATTTATTTTTCATTATAAAATTTTTATTAAAATGAACAATTTGTAACCCGTCGCTATCCTCTATTGGTATCCGGGATTTTGAAGAAGTTTTGAGTTAAGGATTATTTGACTGGAAGGTATAGGAAACAAATAATGCTTTTTGGCAACTGTATGATTTTGCTTACTGTCTACCACCACACATTTAAGTATCCCGGCAGGAGTTTGTACCGCTTCTTCACCCCAAACATAAGAGCTGGCTTTATAAGCAGCTGTGGGATTGCCGGAAGCATCTTTAAAATCCGTAGTATATGACGCATCCCCAACCACTCTTCCAACACGTGAGGGATTCAATGAAGCTTCTAAAATGCCCCAGCGTTTCAAGTCGTCAAAACGTTTACCTTCCCGGTATAGCTCCACAGCTCTTTCTCTTCTGATTTCTTCTTTCATATCCAAACCATTGGCAGTAGCCAATGCATTGGTCAGGGGAGCTACATTTGCACGGGTTCTTATTTTGTTAATGGAGGCATTTAACTGTGCATCGGTAATGCTACCGTTTAATTCATATAAAGCTTCTGCATACATTAAATAAACTTCCGCAAGGCGAATGATCGGGTAGTTAGCCGATTCAGTTCTATCCGTTCTGCGCCCATCAGGAGCCGGGCCAAATTTGTATACCCCAAACTTGCTATTACCATAACCGCTGGAGCCTAAACCTCCAAAGTCCAACGTAACAGATGCAGGAGCTGTAGTGGAAGCATATAAATAATTCAGCAAACGCAGGTCCCTGTTTTTAAACTCATCGCCTGCTTTGTGATAGCCCTGGAACAACGTCGATTTTTCAGGAGGTAGGCCATCAGTGCATACTGCCAGATCCACAAATTTGCGGCTTGGAAATAACTGGCCTGCTGTCCAGGATATGTTTATGCCGCCTTGTCTAAACGTATAATCATAGACAGACTGTAGAATAAATTCCTTATTAGTTGATTTATCAAAACCACCGGGGTTGCTGCCTGCATCTTCGAGATTGAATAAATACCAGTAACTTAAATTGTTCATGCCGGCGGCTGAGTTTTTATTCCATAATTCATAACCGCCATTGTCCATCACATCCTGGCACATAGCTACTGCATCAGTTAAATATTTATTTACGTTAGCAGGATCATAACCAGTCTTACCGGCTCCCGCTGATGTGCCATCACCATCAGGCTCCTGACCAACATATTTTTCCCAGGTTGCTTCATACAGTTCTACCTGGGCTTTCAATGCTTTGGCAGCCCATTTACTTATTCTGCCTTTGTCGGTATTAGGTATAAGTTGTTCAGTTGGCAATTTTGCAATGGCTTCATCCAGGTCTGCTAAGATTTGCGTAACTACTTCGTAACGACTGTTGCGAGGCGCATATAATTCAGGGGAGGTAAGCTCCAACACGGTAGTTACAATCGGCACACCACCAAAGTTTTTCAACAAATCAAAATAGGCAAAAGCACGGAAGAAATAGGCCTCGCCTACATATTGGCTTATATCACCTGTGCCTTCATAAGATGCCGCTTTAGATAATAATATATTGCTACTACGAATACCGTTGTAACTCCAGTTAGTACTTCCAACAGCAATGGTACCGCGACCCAAATCGGCGCCGGCGCCATTTCCATTGGCAGACAAATCGGAACCATTATCCATACTGCCAAAATTCCATCCTGGTAACTGACCATACAAACTTGCAGTATATGCCTTAAAGTCGCTTGGTTGCTTAAAATAAACTGCATCCGAAAATTGTGCAGGGGGGTCTAAGTCGATAAACTTTTTTTGGCATGAGACAATGCTTAAGCAAAGCCCGCCTATAATTATTTTACTTACTATTTTTTTCATTGTATAATGATTTCAGGTTATTAAAATCCAATGTTTAATCCAAAAGACCAGGTCCTGGCATAAGGGTAGCCATTATTATCAACAGAAGCTTCACCCATTTCAGGATCAAATCCATCTTTTATTGTCGTCTTTTCCCAAAGATCGTTTCCTGAAAAATATACCCTTACTCTTTCTAACTTAACTCTGCGGGATAGTGATGGAGGTAAGGTATAACCTACTATCAGTGATTTTAAACGGATATACCTGTTGTTCTGCAACAAAAAATCATTGTTGGCATAGTTCCACTTTGCACGGTTTTGATTCACTGTTAAGCGTGGGAAAATGGCATCGGTTTTTTCACTTGTCCAGGTATTGCCAATGAAGGAAGGATTTTGGTTGGTCCAGATGGCGCCAAATGGGTAAGCCATATATCCACTTCGCATAATTAACTGCCTAAGCTGTCCCTGAAAAAAGGCGGATAAATCGAACCCTTTCAAAGAAGCTCCCATATTCAAACCGAAAGTAAAATGAGGAGTGCCATCGCCCTTATACACCAATGAACTTTTTTCATTGCCAATGGATGTAATATTTCCTTTGCCTGACACATCTACTTTCCTGGTATCACCGGCTCGTAATGTTGCATTTGTATTGTTAGCAGGTAAGGCAGCCAGGTCGGTGCTGCTGCCATAAG
>CAMLEX010000053.1 GCA_946479055.1 uncultured Bacteroidota bacterium
CCGGTGATAATCATCTCGCTATGCTTTATTACCAGTTTGGCCGTTACCTGATGATCGCCGGTTCAAGACCAGGTTCACGTCCCACCAATCTTCAAGGGATATGGAATGATCATGTACAGCCGCCATGGGGTAGTAACTATACAACCAATATCAATACGGAAATGAATTACTGGCTGGCGGAGAATACCAATCTTTCCGAATGTCATCAGCCATTATTTGATTTTATGAAAGAGCTGGCTGTGAATGGTGCAGTAACTGCAAAAACAAATTATAATATCAATGATGGTTGGGTAACGCATCACAATTCTGATCTGTGGGCAAAAACATCACCGCCCGGCGGGCAGGGCTGGTATGACCCGAAAGCCATGCCACGCTGGAGTTGCTGGCCAATGGCTGCAGGCTGGTTCAGTACGCATTTGTGGGAACATTATTTATTTACAGGGGATCAAAAGTTTTTAAAAGAAGAAGGATATCCTTTAATGAAAGGAGCAGCACAATTTCTTCTGCATTGGTTGATTGAAGATCCGCAAACAGGTTATCTCGTAACCAATCCTTCTACATCGCCTGAAAACACGATCAAGATAAAAGGAAAGGAATACCAATTGAGCATGGCATCTACGATGGATATGTCTATCATCCGTGAGTTGTTTACAGCCGTTATTAAATCAGCGGATATTTTAAAAACCGATACTGACTTTAAAAATAAATTGGTAAAGGCAAAAGAAAGATTATATCCGTATCATATAGGGCAGTATGGACAATTGCAGGAATGGTTTTCTGATTGGGATGACCCGAATGATAAACATCGCCATCTATCACATTTATTTGGCTTGTATCCAGGGAGCCAGGTAACAGTAAAAACAACACCCGAACTGGCGGCAGCAGCCAAACAATCATTGATCCATCGGGGTGATGTAAGTACAGGATGGTCCATGGCCTGGAAAATAAACTGGTGGGCGAGACTAAAAGATGGGGATCATGCATATAAAATTTTAAGCGCCGCATTCGCTTATATTCATCCAACGGAAATAAGGGAAACAATGGGTGGAGGCGGTACCTATCCGAATTTATTTGATGCACATCCGCCCTTCCAGATAGATGGAAACTTTGGCGCTACAGCCGGTATAACAGAGATGTTCCTGCAAAGTCATGAAGGTGAACTTTCTCTTTTGCCTGCATTACCTGCTGCCTGGAAAAAAGGATCCATAAAAGGAATAAAAGCCCGTGGCAATTTTAAAGTTGATATTAGCTGGGATAATGGAAAATTAAAACAGGCAAAAATAGTTTCAGGCAACGGCGGCAATTGTCGCTTACACTGCTTGCAACCTGTGAAAGTAGTTGAAGTAAAAACAATTACTGCGTCAGGCGTGAATCCGAATCCCTTGTATACTGTGTATGGTGAACCGCCGTATAAAAAAAGTGCGGATGCGAAGTTGGTTGAAGTGAATCAGTCAAAAGGATATACTAATGATTTTAAAACAGAGAAAGGTAAAACGTATACCATCGTGCCATTGTAACTTGCCATAATGAAATTGTTCACAGTCTATATTTTTTTAGTTGCCGGTTCATTTGCTTTTTTGCAGGCAGGTGCACAGGAAATTTATGCCGGGCAGTACAAGGCTATACTTACATCAGCACCGAAAAATGTTCCTACACCAAAGACACCGGATGGTGCTCTTGCCGGCAATGGAGATATAGGTCTTACTTTAGGTGGCACTCCTGACAGGTTGCAATTCTATTTTGGCAAAAATGATTTCTGGAGAGCTTATCCTGTATATCCTGGCGGCGGCATTGCATTACCGGGAGGGTTGAGTGTTTCTATAGACGATTTGAAAGGCGCTTCTTATTATGCAGAACAGGTAATGGATAAAGCTGCCATTAAAGGAAAATTTGCTAAGAATGATTTACAGGTCACACTGAATGCCTGGGTTGCTGCAACCAGCAATGCCGTCGTTGTTGAGTTTACCGCTAACCGATCCTGTGAAATAAATTTAAAGTTATGGTCTCCGCAAGGAAATACATCGGTCAATGATTCCGGTTTTACAAATGGTATTTATTGGGTTACCCGTTCTTTTGAAAATACTCTTTTATTAGAATGGCCCTGTCATGTTGCTATTGCAATGAAGCTTGTTGGCGGGAATAGTTTAGCCAATCAATCACTTAAACTTTTTCCAGGTAAAAAATTAACCATTGCCCTGGCAATGTTTACCAGCTTTGATAAAAAAGCCTGGAAAGAAAATACGATTAATGAAGCACGATTATTAACAGATAAATCTATTGAACAAATTCGCAGGGCGCATGAAAACTGGTGGAAACAATTCTGGTCCCGTTCAAGTATACAGATCGGCGACCCTTACCTGGAAAAATACTATTACGCTTCACAATATCTTTTTGCTTCCACTACAAGAGCTAATAAGTTTGCTCCCGGTATCTGGGGCTCATTCATTACACAGGACTCAACTGCATGGGGTGGTGACTATCATTTAAATTATAATTACCAGGCGCCCTATTGGGCAGCTTATTCATCCAACTATATTGACCTGGTAGATAATTTTGATCAGCCGTTGCTTGACTATATAGAAAAAGGGAAGGTACATGCTAAGACCCTGCTTAATACTAAAGGTATTTATTACCCTGTAGGCATTGGTCCCAATGGTTTGGTCACCACCCGCTGGCCACTCACTCCTGACGAAATGGAAAAACGATATGCAACCCGTGAAAATACGATTGATAGCGGCTATAAATTTTTAGGGCAAAAAATAAATGCGGTCTTCAGTGTTGGCAATATGCTGATGCGGTTTTACAGTACCTATGATGAAAACTATATTAGTAAAGTTTATCCTTATATATTGGAATGTGCCAACTTCTGGGAGGATTACCTGAAGTATGAGGAGGGTCGTTATGTTATTTATATGGATCATTTTCATGAAGTAATGCCCAACCAACGCAATAAAGGAATATGGAGAGATAAATTGGGAGATTTTAATTCAACGCTTTCTTTGGGCCTGGTTAAAATGTTGTTTAAGGGAATCATTGATGCAAGTAGTTTTCTTAAAGTTGATGCAAACAGGGTTAATAGATGGCGGAGTATTCTAACACATTTCAGCAAGTTCCCGGTAGGGGAAGTGGATGGCCGGCTTAGTTTAAAAAGCATGGAACTTGGCCCGCAGAATAAAGAAGTCCGGCCTTCAGGATTGAACCGTGTTGCTATACATGGGCTCATACTTCCTGGTGGAGTGGCCGGCCCTAAAACCGATCCTGCCTTCAATACTATTTTATTGAATGACGTACGACATTGGAAAAACCGCATGCAAAATTCTGGTGAATGGGGAAATACATTAGGTAATGGAATTGAAACAAGTTTTCCCGGCGCTGTCAGGGTAGGATATAATGCTGATTCTATTCTTCAATACCTGAAAGACAGGCTTGCCATTGACCCGCTTCCAAATCTTTACATCGTACAGTCGGGCGGGGGCATTGAAACACTGGCTGCAGTACCGCTCACCATCAATGAAATGCTTTTACAAAGTTATGAAGGTGTTGTCCGCATTTTCCCCAACTGGAATCATGGCAAAGATTCAAGCTTTAATAATTTAAGAGCTTATGGCGCATTTGTTATCAGCAGCAGCTTAAAAAAAGGTAAGATCAGCTATGTGAAATTGGTAAGTGAAAAAGGAAGGCCATGCGTAATGGAAAATCCCTGGCCCGGAAAAAAAGTACAGTTGATAAGAAATAATAAGAAAGCTGAAATACTGGAAGGCGACAGTTTTAGTTTTCAGACAAAAGAAAATGAGGTTATACGACTATCCGGTATATAAGAAGGATATGGATATCATTATAAACAGGAATAATTAAATACGATATGAAAAATTGGAAATATATAAATTCACTTTTTATTCTCCTGGTATTTTCTTTTACTATTTATGCGCAGGAATTGACCTGGACTGAAATAGCTGCCGGTGTATGGAAAGGAGTTGTTGGAAAACCTGAAGCCTATGATTTGATAAAAGCATCCGGGGCTACACCTAACAAGGAAGCATTAATAAAATTGGGTGCTGTTGCTTTTCCGCTTGCTCAGAATGATATTGCCGGAACGATTAGCGATGGAAAAACATTGTTGCGTTTCCCTTTGGAAAAAGAAGAGCAACTCTATGGGTTTGGATTGAATTTTCAAACCGTGCATCAAAGGGGAAAGATCCTGCAATTGCATATGGATCATTATGGCGGTAAGGATAACGGCCGTACACATGCGCCGGTACCGTTTTATGTTTCTTCAAAAGGATATGGTGTGTTCATCAATTCCGCCCGATATATAAATGTATATGCAGGCTCTGGTGTCAGAAAAGACAGTAAGAATCCACCGGTAGAAAAAGACCGCAATACGGATAAAACCTGGAGTTCACGTCCTTATTCCGATGCGGTAGAAATTTTAGTTCCTGCTGCAGGTACTGAAGTATATGTATTCGCAGGACCAACGGCATTGGATGCAGTGCGGAGATTTAATTTGTTCAACGGCGGTGGTGTATTGCCACCACGATGGGGCTTGGGATTTACACAACGTGTAAAATCATTGTTTACTGCAGAGGAAGTAGAAAAAGAGGCGAATGATTTTGCCGAAAAAGGATATCCGTTGGATTTTATAGGGTTGGAGCCAGGCTGGCAAAGCAAAGCTTATCCCGGTACATTTGAATGGGATAAAAAACGTTATCCTGAACCTGCAGCGTTTGTAAAAAAAATGCTTGATAAAAACATCCGCCTGAATTTATGGATCAATCCCTATGTTTCAAAGCAGGCTTCTTTTTATAAAAACATTACAGCTTATACCGGTTCGCATACGGTATGGGTAGGTGAAGTACCGGATTTCACTATTCCGGAAGCAAGAAAAATTTTCTTCGGGCAATTGCAAAAAGACCAGGTCGATATTGGTGTGAGCGGATATAAAATTGATGAAGTAGATGGATACGATCATTACCTGTGGCCGGATGTGGCTGAGTTTCCATCAGGATTAAGCGCAGAGCAAATGCGCCAGACTTATGGAGTACTGGCCATGCGGTATAGCGCTGAAATGTATCATCAGCGGAATCAACGTACCTATGGATTGGTTCGTGCATCCAATGCCGGCGCTGTTTCTTTTCCGTATGTGATTTACAATGATTATTATAATCATGAAGATTTTATTACTGCTCTTATCAACAGCGGATATGCGGGGGTATTGTGGACACCTGAAGCAAGAGCTTCCAAAACTGCTGAAGAATGGTTGCGTCGTTTTCAAACCGTTATTTTTTCCCCGATGGCGATGATCAATGCATGGTCAAGCGGAACAAAACCCTGGTCTTATCCTGAAGTGGCTGATCAAATAAAAGAGCTGGCTTTATTGCGTATGCAGATGATGCCATACTGGTACACCGAATTTGCAAAGTATCATTTTGAAGGAACGTCACCCTTCAGGGGCATGTCATTAGAAGCAGGATTCAAACAGGAAATAAAGAAAGAAGCGGGCAGCAGCAACCTTGAAGAAAATCCCTATGCGGAAGCAACAGGCAAAGAGATCAAAGATCAGTATATGGCTGGTGAATATTTATTGGTGGCGCCTGTATTTACCGGTCAAACGACAAGAAAAGTTGTTTTGCCAAAAGGTAAATGGTATGATTTCTATACTGGTGCGTATGCAGGAGATGGCGAAGTAATCACCGTGACGCCGGGACTGAATAAAATTCCGGTGTATGTAAAAGACGGTGCGATCATTCCGATGATGCCGCCATTGTTGCATGCGCCAAAAGCCGGCGAAAAAGTAGATCTTGAAATAAGACATTATGGTGAAAAAGCCGGGAGATATTTATTGTATGATGATGATGGCGAAACCTTCAATTATGAAAAAGGCGAATACAGCTGGAGGGAAATAAAAGCGGAAAAAGATAAAAAAGGAAAATGGAAAGGAACATTATCGGCGCCTGAAAAAGGAAAGCCAAATACAATAGGTAAAGTAACCTGGAAATTCATGACACCTTAGTCTGGGGAATAATTGTAACCGTATGAAAGGTTTAATTGCGTTTATATGTTTGTTGATCATCTCTTGCTCTTCACAACGGATGAGTAGTGGAAGCATTTTATCTTTCAATGAAGAAGTGAAAGAAATTCTTGGTAGGCAAATATTGGATAAAGCGGCATGGGCCTTGCAGCAGCAACCCGTTACCGTTACTGCGCAAACATCGCCCCGCAGTGCAGGCGGCAAGCATGATTTTTTTTCTGAAGGAGACTACTGGTGGCCGAATCCTTTAAGCGTTGATAGTCCTTATATACAGAAAGATGGCATGACCAATCCGGACAATTTTGTTGCCCATCGTCATGCGATGATACGGCTCAGCCAGGTTATTGGCGCCTTAGCTTCCGCTTATAAATTAACCGGTAATGAAAGATATGTGCAGCATGCTTTGAAGCATTGCATGGCATGGTTTGTTGATAAAGAAACCATAATGAATCCAAACCTTTTGTATGCGCAAGCAATTAAAGGTCGTTTTACCGGCAGGGGTATTGGAGTCATTGATACCATTCATTTTATAGAAGTAGTACAAGGATTGTTAGCGATGAAAGACGCAAAAGAAATAGATAAAAATACCCTGGATGCAATAAAGAATTGGTTTGAACAATATTTACAGTGGTTAACCACACACCAATATGGGAAGGATGAAATGAATGCGGAAAATAATCACGGTACCTGTTGGGTAATGCAGGTGGCAGCGTTTGCGAAGTTCACGGGCAATGAACAATTGATGAAATTTTGCAGTGACAGGTATAAAAATATTTTGTTGCCAAACCAGATGGCTGTTGACGGCAGTTTTCCAAGAGAGATAAGAAGAACAAAACCCTACGGCTATTCCATTTTCAATTTGGATGCCATGGCAACTATCTGCCAGGTTCTTTCATCTGAAAAAGACAACTTATGGAATTATCAGACTGCTGATGGAAAATCAATTAAAAAAGGGATTGAATATCTATATCCTTTTATAGCGGATAAAAAGAAATGGCCACATAAACAGGATGTAATGTATTGGGAGAACTGGCCGGTAGCGCAACCCTTTTTGATATTGGGGGCTGATGCATTTAATAATAAAGTATGGTTCAATACCTGGAAAGAATTGGATCATTCGCCAACGGTGGAGGAAGTGATAAGGAATTTGCCGGTGAGGAACCCTGTGATATGGATCGAGTAAAAAGGAACGCTGATCGTTATGATTAATAAGATTAATTAAGATCTGTGTATATCATAAAGATCATAATAATCTGCGTTCAATATCTAAAATAACAAATGAAGAAGTTTTTGTTTTATACGTTGTTTGTTGTTTCCTTTTTTCAATTGTCTGCGCAAACAGCGGGCGACGAAGACAAGGAAATGTTCAATCATGCAAAAGCCCGTGATCAGGAAGCGATTGATGAAGCGGTGAATGGTTGGTGGACAGCTTCAATGAAAACACACGAACAACGTATTCAATGGTGGCAGGAAGCGAAGTTTGGTATGTTCATTCACTGGGGTATTTATTCATTACCTGGTGGCGAATGGAAAGGGAAAAAAGTAGGTGGTTATGCAGAGCACCTGATGCGGAAAGAAAAAATAACCCGTAAAGAATACCTGGAACTCGCTCATCAGTTTAATCCGGCAAAATTCAATGCTGAAGAATGGATACTGCAAGCGAAGAAGGCGGGTATGAAATATTTTATTATCACAGCCAAGCATCACGATGGCTTTGCGATATATGATTCAAAAATTTCTGATTTTGATATTATTGATCAAACGCCATTTAAAAAAGACCCGATGGCTGAATTGGCTTCGGCGGCTAAAAAGCATGGGATCAAATTTGGATTTTATTATTCGCATGCTTTTGATTGGGAACACCCCGATGCACCGGGTAATGATTGGGAATACAATAATCCCGGTGGTGACAAATTATTGGGTGGCGCCAACTGGTATGATGCACATCCTGAATGGTTGCCAAAAGCAGTAAAGTATGTTGATGAAAAAGCAATTCCGCAAATAAAAGAATTGCTTACAAAATATCATCCTGATATATTATGGTTTGATACACCACATAAATTGCCGCTATCTGAAAACATCCGCATATTAAAAGCGATACGGGAAACAGATCCGGGTGTGGTAGTAAATGGAAGATTAGTAAGAAATACGGCTGCGAATTTTGGAGATTATAAAAATACGGCCGATCGTCCTGCGGAGTTTTATCCTGTTACGGGACCCTGGGAAGCTATTCCCACTACCAATGAATCGTATGGATATTCGAAATATGATAGCAGTCATAAACCGGTTAGTCATTTTATACAATTAGTAGCCAGCGCTGCCTCAAGAGGTGGAAATTTATTAATGAATATCGGCCCGAAAGGCGATGGTGCTTTTGATGGGAAAGATCTTGCTATATTAAATGGTATCGGAAAATGGATGGAGAAGAATAATGAAAGTATTTATGGTACTACTGCCGGCCCATTGCCTTATCATAGCTGGGGCGTATCAACACTAAAAAAGAATAGATTATACCTGCATGTTCTTAACTGGCCCAAAGATGGAAAATTGTATGTCAGTGGTTCTGCCAAAATAAGCAATGGGTATTTATTGTCAGATCCTTCCCGAAAAATTTCAATTCAATATTTACCTGGTGGGGATATCCGGTTAGTTGTTCCAAACCGAGCCCCTGATACCATCAACACGGTTATTGTTTTTGATTATAAAGGACAAAATTTCCCTGATTCAATACATTTTATAACAAGAAACACCATGAAAGAACGTTTCCTGGCATTTGATGCCATTCAAAACGGGAAAGGCTTCAGCTTCGGCGATGGTAAAACCAACCGGTACTATCTTGATGGATGGAAAAAGAAGGACCAAAGTGTAAGCTGGCAGTTTCGTACGGAAAATTCCTCTCCTTTACGATATAAGGTCATTATAAAATATCTGGCTGAGCAGGAAACCAGCGGTGGTTCTTATGCCGTCATTGTTGACCGGAATTATTCGGCGAGTTCAGCCGAATTATACAATTCCAAACACGGCGTTTCAACTGATGCAAAAAATGTTATTACGCAGGATTTGGGAAATATATCATTAGATAATGGGTCTTATACATTAAAAGTAATACCCGTTACAATAAATAAGGAAGAACTCATGAAGTTGCTGGAAATACAATTAATTCCTTTAGATAAATAAACCGGAAAAATGAAAAAACAGATCATTGGAAGTGTAGTATTCGTATGCACCTGGATATTTACCGGCTGTGCACAAAATATCAAGCTGGCAAAAGTTTTCGCCGATGCGGAAAAACAAACTGAAGTCATGTTGCAGGAAATACCAAAGGCTGCTGCTACCGGCAGCGATCAGTTTTCACCCAGAACATTGCATAACGGCGGTCAGCTGCGGCTAGTAGCTTCCCGTGACTGGACCAGCGGTTTTTTCCCCGGTGTGCTTTGGTTCCTGGATGAATACACAGGTAAGGAGCAATGGAAATCGCAGGCCCGGGCATTTACTGCGAAAATGGAAAGAGAAAAAACAAATGCTGGTACACATGATATGGGGTTTAAAATTTATTGCAGTTACGGAACAGGATATCGTTTAACAAATGACCCGGCTTATCGTGATATTATTACACAATCAGCAAAAACATTATCTACACGATTCCGCCCTATTACAGGAACTATTCGTTCATGGGAGCATAGTGGCGATAAGTGGGCATACCCGGTGATCATCGACAATATGATGAATCTTGAATTGTTATTTGAAGCAACACAACTCACCGGTGATTCATCTTTTTATAAAATAGCTGTTACACATGCGAACACAACGATGAAAAATCATTTTCGCCCTGATAATAGTTCTTATCATGTAGTAGAATACGATACGTTAACAGGTAAAGTAGTCAAAAAGAATACTCACCAGGGTTATGCAGATGAATCAGCATGGAGTCGTGGGCAAGCCTGGGGTCTGTATGGTTATACCATGTGCTATCGGTTTACTAAGGATTTAAAATATTTAGAGCAGGCAGAGAATATCGCCGCGTTTATGTTGAATCATCCCAACATGCCAAAAGACCTGGTTCCCTATTGGGATTATAATGCACCCAATATTCCCAATGAGGAAAGAGATGCATCAGCAGCAGCGGTGCTGGCGTCAGGTTTGTATGAATTAAGACTTTATAGTAAAAATTCAAAGTATTATAAAACGACGGCTGATAAAATTATTGAGTCGCTGACCAATCATTACCGTTCACCGGTTGGCGAGAATAAAGGATTTATTCTTTTGCACAGTACCGGTTCAAAACCCGGCAAGAGTGAAGTAGATGTGCCGTTAAGCTATGCGGATTATTATTACCTGGAAGCATTGTTGCGGTCTAAAAAATTGAAGGAAAAGAAAAATTTGTTTTAGCGTTTAACCGCGAAGACGCAATGTTTCGCAAAGTTTACATTATAAGTAGCTCTTAGCGTTGCTTGGCGTCCTGGCGTCTTCGCGGTTAAACAAATTTGAGTAGCATAATGTCAAAAACTAATTTAAGAATAGGTATGAAAAAATATTTAATAAGCATTTTGTTTGCCGGTTTTTTTATTCCGGGAAAACTTTTGGCAAAAACGATCACCGTATCAACTATTGCTGAGCTTCAACAGGCGATCAATGATGCAAAACCTGGCGATAATATTTTTTTAAAAACCGGGGTATATTCAACAACGGCCGATATTATTATTAACAAAGCGGGAACAAAATCTCAACCCATAACAATAGCTGCACAGGATGCAGGCGCCGCCGAGATCAGCGGAAGTGGTGGTTTTAGTTTAATTAGTCCCGCGTCTTATATTATTATCCGTGGTTTTAAATTTACACATGCTGCGGGAAAAGCAAGATTAAATACGGGTACAAGTTTTTGTGAATGGACGAACAATATTTTTGAAACGCCGGGAACAGGCGACTATCTTACCGTTGCAGGTAGTGACCATCAGATTGATTACAATACTTTTCAGAATAAAGATTCACTAGGAAAATTTATTGCTATAAAGGGTACGGGTAGCCAGATAGCAGAAAGACTCTGGATACACCACAACTATTTTAAAAAACATAAAAACCAGGGAAATCGTAATGGCGCTGAAGCTTTGCAATTCGGGCTCAGTGGATTCAGTCTTTCTTCCAGTAACAGTATTGTGGAGTATAACCTGTTCGAAGATTGTGCGGGAGAGAACGAGTTAATTTCTGTAAAGGCATCCAGGGTAACGCTTCGTTATAACACGTTGCGCGATTGCCCGGCACAATTCACATTGCGGCATGGAAATTTCAACCAGGTATATGGCAATTACTTTATCAATACACCTGGTCTGCGGATCTTTGGAGATGACCACATAGTCCATAGCAATTATTTTGAGAATTGCAGTATCGCTATCAACATTGGTAATGGCGGCGCTGAAGTAGCTGATGGCGCTCCGCTTACTTCCCATGATCGCCCTGATCGTGTCTTGATCGCTTTCAATACGCTTGTCAATAATAAAACCAACATAGCGCAAACAGCAAGAAAGGATGGCCTGGGTTCCACCTTTATTACAATCGCTAATAATATTATACAGGGTGGAGATGCGGCGGCAAGTATTATCGGCCCTTCTTCAAATCCTGCATGGGAAGGAAATATAATTTTCAATACCAATGGTGCCGGTGATATGCCTGCAGAAACTTATACTTCAACTGATCCGAAATTGCTACGGAATGCGACAGGAACATTTCATCTTCAGAAAAGCAGTCCTGCTATCAATGCTGCAAAAAAAGATTATCCAAACATAAATGTAGATATGGATGGACAAGCGAGAACTTCAAAACTGGATATCGGTGCGGATGAATTTTCTGAGGGTGCTATAAAAGCAAAAGTTTTAAACCCTTCCGATGTGAGAGCAGGGAGGTGAGTCGTGAGTAGTGAGTAGTGAGATGTGAGGCGAGCAACAAAGGGCTGGTAAACGTGTGTAAAAAGTTAAAAAGCAAATTGAGAAGCAATACCGACAATCACGAACAACGAGTAACGAATAACGAGAAACGTCAAAGCGAGAAACGGGGATTTCTGCCAAAATAGATGAATAGAAAGCGAGTTACCGGGAAAAAACAGATGATAATAATTGGTTAGTTGCAGCTATTAACCGTACTGATTTCTTTATATAACGATTAAGCTTAACACATGAAAAAAATTCTTTCTATAATTGTCGTATGCAGCTATTCATTGCTTCAATTGAATGCACAAACCAGTGTTAAAGATGAACGCATGGAATGGTGGCGTGAGGCCCGTTTGGGAATGTTCATACATTGGGGCGTATATGCTGTTCCTGCCGGTACGTACAAAGGGCAAAAGATCAACCGCATTGGTGAGTGGATCATGAATCGGGGGAAAATTCCGGTAGCGGAGTACCAGCAATTCGCCAAAGATTTCAATCCTGTCAAGTATGATCCAGATGCATGGGTAAAAATGGCGAAGGATGCCGGCATGAAATACATCGTCATTACTTCCAAACACCATGATGGATTTGCCTTGTTTGATTCCAAAGCCAGCAAATGGGATATAGCCGATGCTACACCTTATAAGAAAGACCTGTTGAAACCATTGGCAGAAGCTTGTCGCAAGCATGGTATCAAATTGGGTTTTTATTATTCACATGCACAGGACTGGAACAATCCCGGAGGTGCAGCAGCCAGAAAAGTAGCGGGTGAAGG
>CAMLEX010000054.1 GCA_946479055.1 uncultured Bacteroidota bacterium
TGTACTTCATTTTATTTTTTTTAATGAAGGGGTTTTATATTAATGGCTGCGTCCGGCTTCGTATCCGATTATGAAACAGATCCCTCCAAAAACGTGGAAATAATACCACATCTGCATACAATATCCAGGATTGTAGTTCAAAAATTCAGCTTTATAAATGGCAGCGAACGGGCATAAAGCCCGGGGCTGCATAACCAGTGGATTAATACGTCGTGCAAATTATCAGCCTAATTTTGCCACGATATAACAATAAGCGCTGCAAATAGGCCGGAAGCATTTTTATAATTCCAGAGTATGTTCAATTCCCATTATTTACGACTCGTATGCGGAGTGTTATTTTTTTCTATCGCACACGTTGTTCTCGCTGCTCCCAAAACTGATACGATACCGGGGCTTGCAGTAATGGATAGTTCTATCCATTTTTTGGTCGTGGGAGATTGGGGCAGAATGGGATCATTATCCCAGCGGAAAGTAGCCGATGCAATGGCCAGCGCAGGCCGGCAGTTAGGCATTTCATTTATCATTACTACAGGCGATAATTTTTATCCTTCCGGTGTTTCGGATGTCAAAGATTCACAATGGATCTATTCTTTTGAGAAAGTGTATGATGCTCCTTCTCTGCAATGCAGGTGGATGGCCGTATTGGGCAATCATGATTATTGGGCTAATCCGCAGGCGCAGGTTGATTACACTTTCAAAAGCAAACGCTGGTTTATGCCAGCCAGGTATTATGATACCAGTATTGCTATTGGTAAGGATTCGATCCTGTTGATATTTCTTGATACAGAACCAATGGAAAGACAAATAAGAAGTATACCAACAGACAGTAATAAATATTTACCATGCTATGTTGATGAACAGTTGAATTGGTTAAAAAAAATACTAGATGGCAGTTCAGCCAAATGGAAAATCGTAGTCGGTCATCATCCACTGCATACCGGTGGAAGCAGGCGACATAACAGGCGGGTCAAAAAACTCAGAAACTTGCTTCAGCCTGTTCTTTCTGATAATAATGTAAACTTTTATTTGTCTGGTCACGAACATCACTTGGAATTGCTGAAGCCCAAAGGAACTACTCATTATATCATTTCAGGTGCCGGATCAGAGACACGGCATGTTGGATGGCTTAAATGCTACCGCCGCTTCGCTGCCAGGCAAAGAGGTTTTGTAAGCATTTCTGTATCGTCAAAAGAATGGCTGGTACAATTTATCAATGATAAAGAAAAAGTTATATACAGGTATAACTTGTGAAATAAGTTTCCAACCGATAGGAAAGTTTAACCCCACGACTTAACAATCTTGTGGATGATTTTATGTGGCAAATGTCGATGTAGTATAGAAACTACTACCATAAAAAGATTCCTGCCTTGTTTAATGGAAGATTCACGAAATAGCTTCAAAAGGAATCATAATATATTGGCTACCTCTTTTTACTTAGCTACTATGGTTTAACTTTATTCATAATAAACCGTAACTATTATGGCTTCCACTTTTAAAGAAACCTTTACTGTTAAAGGTGAACAATTACTTAAAAAAATTAAAGAGCTGATAGAAGAAGGTAATGTCAGAAAAATTACAATTCATGATAAAACAGGTAAAGAGATCATGTCATTCCCGTTGACGATAGGTGTAGTAGGTGCAGTACTGGCACCGGTGCTGGCAGCTGTGGGTGCATTGGCTGCTTTAATTGGTGAATGCACCATAGCTGTAGAAAGAGAAGAAAAAAATTGAAGAGCAGGTACTTTGTGACGGTGAGATATGGGAAGAATACAGCAATGCCCGTTGAAGAATAGCTTAACTTTCAGGCAGTAACAATTCTTTATGAACAGAAACTCATTTCTTCTCTATGGCGCCAATGGTTACACAGGTGGGTTGATTGCAAAATATGCGGCGCAGTATGGCTTGAATCCAATATTAGCCGGCCGCAGGGAAGATGCTATTAAACCACTTGCCGACCAATTAAAATTATCCTATAAGATTTTCGATCTTAGCAATACAACTCAACTAATAGCAGCGCTGCAGGATGTAAAAGTAGTCGTACATGCAGCAGGGCCTTTTTCCAATACAGCCCGGCAAATGATAGATGCCTGCCTGCAAGCTGGGACTCATTATTTAGATATTAACGGCGATATCCAGGTATTTGAACAAATAAAAAGTTTGGATGCAGTGGCTAAAGAAAAAAATATCATGCTGTTGCCGGGTGTAGGTTTTGATGTAGTACCAACCGATTGTATGGCCTTGCATTTGAAAAATAAATTGCCGGATGCCACGCATTTAAAACTGGCTTTTGCTTCTATTGGTGGTGCCGTGTCACATGGTACTGCTATGACGATTGTAACCAAATTGGGAGAAGGCGGCGCTGCAAGAGAAAACGGCCAGATAGTTAAAAAACCATTGGGTGAAAAAGGCATGTGGGTGGATTTTGGTACAACAAAATTATTCGTGATGTCCATTCCGTGGGGCGATGTATCTACAGCCCATTTTACCACCGGTATTCCCAACATAGAGTCTTACACGGCAGTAAAACCCGCCGCCTATAAAATATTGAAATTGCAAAAATTGTTTAACTGGTTGCTGAGAAAGGAAGGAATTAAAAATATTATCCGTAAAAAAATAAAGCAACGACCAGCCGGACCCGATGATGAAATGAGAAGCAAAGCAAAAAGTTTGGTATGGGGCGAGGCGAGCAATGCAAAGAATGAAACCATTACTGCTCATTTTACCTGTGCTGATGGTTATACAATTACTGCACTCAGCAGTTTGATCATTGCAAAAAAAGTATTGGAAGGAAATTTTAAACCCGGTTACCAGACACCGGCCGCCTGCTATGGCGAAGAGTTGATAATGGAGATACCGGGAACCGTGAAAAGCAGTTGATAATTTTTAGAGAATGAATATTTATTCAATACCCGGGATCGATCTATTCATTATTAACAACAAATAAAAGTTCAATGATGAAGTGACACCGGGGCTACATCAATTCATCAAAAAGTAAGTAGCTTAGTATCTCAACCTAATAAAAATGACTAAAAAATATTCAACAAAAAGATTTATTTCATTTTTTGCAATACTTATCTGCCTTTCTGTTGTAACAGCATTTATACCAGGAAATACAAAGCCTGGCTGGCAATCATTATTTGATGGAAAGACATTGAACAACTGGAAGGTTGGTAACAATGGCGGCACTTTCAGCGTTGAAAATGGAATGATTGTAGTGAACGGCCCGGTAGCGCATTTGTTTTATGATGGAGATATAAACAATCACCAGTTTAAAAATTTTGAATTTAAAGCGGATGTGATGACCACGCCGGGATCTAATTCCGGAATATATTTTCATACGGAATACCAGCAGGATGGCTGGCCCGAAAGAGGCTACGAGGCACAAGTAAACAACTCGCATACTGATTGGCGTAGAACCGGCAGTTTGTACGGAATACAGGATGTGAAAGAAGTTTATGTAAAGGACAACGAATGGTATACAGAGTATATTAAAGTACAGGGAAAAAGGATCGTGATTAAAATAAATGATAAAACAGTCGTTGACTATACTGAACCGGATAATGTAGAACGCTCCGAAGGCAATTCACTACGCAAACTTTCAAGCGGGACTTTTGCCCTGCAGGGCCATGATCCTAAAAGTAAAGTATACTACAAAAACATTTTAGTAAAAGTATTGCCAGATTAACCCTTGATGTTAGTGTGTTTCTGCACAACCGTTCAACATTTTTACTTTATTGAACAGTGCGGATGACTGCGACTGATGAGGAGCCTCTTTGACTACTCTTCAATACAATGATACACTACGGAGTAAGAGCAGTTATATTTAAAGGTTATCCTGCTTTTTGTTTGCTAATATTGCGAGATTGAAAAATAAATTGCCATGCATATAGAATCTGATATTAAACTTGGTTTTAAAGATGTAATGTTAAGACCCAAACGTTCCACTCTCAGTTCAAGGTCAGAAGTATCCTTAATCCGGAAATTTAAATTTTTGCATAGCGGCACTACATGGGAAGGCATTCCCATTATGGCAGCAAATATGGATACAGTAGGAACCATGGAAATGGCCAAAGTCCTGGCATCGCATCAACTGTTTACCGCTATCCACAAACATTATACACCGGCGCAATGGAAAACGTTTATGAAAAACGGCGGGAAAAGTATGACGGAACATATTGCTATAAGCTCCGGCACCAGTACTGCTGATGCCAAAAAACTGGACCTTATTTTAAAGGAAAATGCTTCTTTACGATTCATCTGTATTGATGTGGCCAATGGCTACTCTGAAAAGTTTGTGGCGTTTGTAAAAGCTACCAGGAACAAATATCCCGGTAAAGTTATCATGGCAGGCAATGTTGTAACAGGAGAAATGGTGGAAGAATTGTTACTCGCAGGTGCCGATATTATTAAAGTAGGAATCGGCCCGGGTTCTGTATGCACTACCCGTGTAAAAACCGGTGTGGGATATCCGCAGTTATCGGCCATTATTGAATGTTCGGATGCTGCACATGGTTTGGGTGGCCAGATTATTTCAGACGGCGGATGCAAAGTACCGGGTGATGTAGTGAAAGCATTTGGAGGTGGCGCCGATTTTGTGATGCTGGGCGGCATGCTGGCAGGTCATGAAGAAAGTGGCGGTGAGTTAATTGAAAAAGAGGGCAAGCAGTATAAGTTTTTTTATGGCATGAGTTCTGAAACAGCAATGAAAAAATATGCCGGTGGTGTGGCCGATTACCGTGCTTCTGAAGGGAAGACAACACAAATTCCTTACCGGGGTTTTGTGACTGACACAGTGCAGGATATTTTAGGCGGACTTCGTTCTGCCTGCACCTATGTGGGAGCAAAAGCGTTAAAGGAACTCAGCAAACGAACCACTTTTATACGTGTAGAAGAACAACAGAATGAGTGGTTTGCTGAATAGTTGTGTTTCATTTTCCCGCCGGACTATTTTTTGTTTGTTACAACAATGCTGATTCTTTTTAATATCATCAAATAACTTAATTACGCACCTTTTTTCTTATTCAATAATGAAAGCGATCATAATTGAAATTGTGCGCAAGATCAAGTAAGGATATATTAAAAACTGAAATTAGCTACTGTATATAAATATTATCATCAATAGACAATTAAAATAATATGGATAAACGGATATTTTTAAAAACATCATCGGCTATAGCCAGCGGTGTTTTGCTCTCCCGTTTTGTATCCTGTGTACCTAAAGACAATATGGAGCATTTAAAAAACTGGGCAGGCAACTTAGAGTACAGTACAGGTAATGTGCATTATCCCAAAACAGTGGAGGAGGCGCAGGAAGTTGTAAAAAAGTGTAAGAAACTTAAAGCCCTTGGTTCAAGACATTCTTTCAATAAAATAGCGGACAGTACAGAAAACCAGGTTTCGCTGAAAGAGTTCAATAAAGTAGTATCGTTAGACGCAGCAGCAAATACAGTAACGGTAGAGAGCGGTATGAAGTATGGCGAATTGGCTCCATATCTTCAAGAAAAGGGTTTTGCCTTGCATAACCTGGCTTCACTGCCACATATAACTATCGCAGGGGCTATAGCCACCGCCACTCATGGTTCCGGCATAAAGAATGGTAATCTGTCAACAGGGATTTCGGCTATTGAATTTGTAAACGCTGCCGGTGACTTAGTTGCTTTATCAAAAAAGAAAGATGGGGAGCAGTTTAATGGAGCTGTTGTGGCGCTGGGTGCATTAGGTGTTGTAACAAAGCTTACCCTTGATCTTCAACCTGCATTCAATATGAAGCAGGTTGTATATCGCAATCTGCCAATGATAGAATTGGAAAACAATTTCAATGAAATTATGTCAAGCGGCTATAGTGTAAGCTTATTTACTGATTGGAAAAACAAGAATGTCAGCGAAGTTTGGATCAAGAGCCGGGCTGAGAATGGTGAAGGTGGGACAGCACCAGAATTATTTGGAGCAAAGCTTGCCACAAAAAATCTGCACCCAATAGAAACAGAATCTGCAGAAAATTGTACGGAACAAATGGGCATAGCCGGTCACTGGTATGAAAGAATGCCGCATTTTAAAATGGGTTTTAAGCCGAGTGCCGGTAAAGAATTGCAGAGCGAATACTTTGTTCCTATTGAACATGCTTACAGTGCCATGATGGCTATGGAGAAATTGCACGAAAAGATAACTCCTCATCTTTTTATTTCTGAAATCCGCACCATTAATGCAGATGATTTTTGGATGAGCCCCTGTTACAAAAAAACCTGTGTAGCCCTGCATACTACCTGGAAACAGGAAACAGATACTGTGATGAATTTGCTGCCGCTCATTGAAGAGCAACTGGCGCCCTTTAATGTTAAGCCGCATTGGGCAAAGTTATTTACTATCCCGTCCCCGGTTCTGCAATCCCGGTATGAAAAATTGAATGACTTTAAGCAATTAATAAACCAATACGATCCGGACGGAAAATTCAGAAATGAATTTTTAGACAAGAGTCTTTATAGCAGTTAATATGGATGAAATTAAAATCCGGTTGCAGAAGAGCCGGCCACAACACTTATTACAAAAACAAGTCCAAGGCGGAGAAATCATAACACAATTACCAGCACCCCATATATTATTAATAAACTACCTGCAGCAAATGAAATCCATTTAGACTTTGCAGCTACTTTTTCTATAAGTACAAATGCCGCAATGACCGCCACCCACAGTATATTCATCACCCCTGAAACAAAAAGCAGGACCATTAATACCCAGCAACACCCGACACAATAAGCCCCATTTCTAATCCCCATATTTATAGCTCCTTTCTTTCCTTCTTTCCAATGTTTAACGATGAAATCAAGTGGTGACTTACAAAAGTTTAGACAAGTTTGCTTTAAAGGTGTAAACTGGAAAACTCCTGCAGCTACCAGGATAACCGATCCAACAATTTTATTGGTTATTATCATGTCTGGATTAAGCCACGATACCTGTTGCAATAGCCATTGCAATAAAGTGGCAATAAGGCTAAAACCACCCCACATCACAAAATATCCTATTAACAACCAGGAAGTATTAACGAAAGGACTTTGCCGTTCTCTTCTTTGCCGGTTAACTTTTGCAAAAAGCAATATCAATGGAGCAACCGAAGGTGTCATCATTGCTATCATCATTACAAACCACATAAGAAACAACAAAACAAAATCAGCAGTCGTCCATGAAGGCGTCATAGGCATGGCAAAGAACAAGGCATTCATATCCATCACCTCCATTTGCCTGTACAGATAAATAATATAGAACCATGCCAGTAGGCACAGTACAAAAAGACCGCTTACAATAATTAAGCGGTCTTTTTTCAAAACATTTTCAAAAGTATTACTGCCGTTCAAATTTAAAATCGTTTATGCAATGCAACCTTCGTTGCTGAATGAAGCAACACTCATGTGCCCGTTCTTTTTTTCATGCTTTAATGAAATATTATCTGCATTCCAATTCCAGTCAACACTGGTTACGGTGCCACGCTTAAATCCTATGCCGCCGGGTAATAACACTTCACCTTCCATCCTGTCACCTGTTATAGGATTTTCAATTCGCTGCGATCTCACTTCTCCTGCACCTTCAACAGTGAACCACGCATCGTAAGGATCATAATGAAACCCAATGTTTGTAATTTCTGTGGGCAGCGTACTTTTTAATGTGGACGGAAAAATTGCAAATACGCCACCGCCATGTTTACCACTTGTAATCTCTTCGATCGCTTTCACTTGTTCGGGGGAGGCTTTTTGATCCACATATAATTTACCGATGCCATCGCCCAGATGAATTGCTTTTGGCCACCATAGTCCCCATGCAAATGTTACACCATCGAGTTGGGTGTCGCCAAAATTTCCCGTGCGTATACGATAGGCAAGCAGCGCTTCGCAATTGCCATAAGTGGGTAATGCATTAAAATTACAGGGGCATCCATAAGCGCAACTGCAGCTTTGAACATACTCAGTTTCCAGATGCCATCGAGGAGAGGAATTGTCTGGCATAACGTATGATTTAGATGTAAAGAACAGGACTATAAAATTACTAAATAAAGTATCACAAATGCAAGTAAAATATTTTAGTGACTTAGCTGGGAAAAAAACTCCACCCGATCAATATCAATTTTATACCTGGAAATATCAGCTGTTCATCTTCATCTTTTTTATTCTCTCTTATAATACATCCCTCCCCCACATGACCTATTTTCTAAACGCTTATTTTTATGCTATGGAAAATGTCAGCCTTATTATATTGCTTTTGTTTGGTATCATGTTTTTGGGATTACTCAGCAACCGGTATAACTTCCCTTTTCCGATTGTATTGGTTTTGTCAGGAATTGCTATAAGCCTTATCCCGGGATTACCGGTTATTTCACTTGATCCTGAAATTGTCTTCGTTATTTTTTTACCACCGATCTTATATGCTGCCGCCTGGAATACAAGCTGGCACAGTTTCAAATCTTCAATTAGCCCGATAACAAGAGCGGCCGTTGGGCTTGTACTGTTTACCACTTTGCTGGTTGCTGTTGCAGCACACTTGCTTATTCCCGGGTTGAGCTGGCCCATGGCTTTTCTTATCGGTGCCATTGTATCGCCGCCCGACGCCGTGGCTGCTACTTCTGTTACAAAAGGGTTGGGACTGCATCCCAAACTGATAACAGTATTGGAAGGAGAAAGCCTGGTGAATGATGCCAGTGGGTTGATCGCTTATAAATATGCTTTGGCGGCTATTATGGCCGGCAACTTTGTATTGTGGCAGGCGGGCCTGAATTTTCTTTTAGTCGTGGCAGCCGGCGTTGCTATAGGTCTCGGCATCGGTTACGCTTTATACCTCATTCATAAAAAATTCGTATGCGATCCGGCTATTGAAGTAGCGCTTACCTTCCTTACTCCTTTTGCTTCGTATTTGCTGGCGGAACATTTTCATTTTTCAGGTGTGATTGCCGTTGTTACCACCGGTTTGTACCTATCCTTCCGTTCCGGCCAGATGTTCAGCCATGAAAGCAGGATAATGGCTTATTCCGTTTGGGAGGTTGTCATCTTTATTTTAAACAGCCTCATCTTTATTTTGCTTGGGTTGCAATTGCGCAGTGTAATGCAGGGCATCGGAGACTATCCCGCCGGCACATTAGCCTTGTATGGAGTGGTAATAAGCCTGGTGGTCATTCTCGTAAGGTTTGTCTGGATATTGCCTCGCATTGCAGTGCCATCGTTGCGACGCAATATGATAAAAGACCAAATTGATCCGCGCAACATAGTGGTCTTTAGCTGGGCCGGCATGCGTGGCGTGGTGTCAATGGCAGCTGCATTGGCGTTGCCCTTAACGCTAAGCAACAATACCCCTTTTCCCTATCGGAACCTTATCATCTTCCTCACCTTTTGTGTCATTGTGTCCACCCTTGTATTACTTGGGTTAACGCTGCCCTGGATAATAAAAAAACTAAACCTTCCCAAACATTCGGTTGCTGCTGAAGAATACGAGGTGCGTAATTATATGGCCACAGAAATGATAACGCATATCGAGGAAAATCTTTCATTAACGCACGACACCTTACTAAACAACATTAAAAGTAAGTACGAAGTAAAATATAACAGGCTTCAAAAAACAGACCTTCCTGCCAATTACTTTGGAAATGGCAAAACACTTGGAGTGAATGTTTTTAATGAATATACCCAACTTCAAATAGACATGATTGCTATTGAAAGGCAAACCGTGGAAAGATTGCACCGGCAGGGCAAAACAAGTGAGGAAATATTGAGAAAGATTGAAAAGGAATTGGATCTTGAAGAAACAAGATTGAAAATGGAAATGTATCAGTGATTGGTAATACCTCCACACATAGAATATATTGAAAAGTGCATTGCCAGCCCTACAATAGATTTGTACATTATCTCATCATCTATTCCCGGGGCTCTCGTTTATAAAGTTCTTCTTTTGCCTCATGCAGTCGCGCAGTGTTCCAGCGGAACACATTGTAGGTAGAGAAATCATTCGGTATTGTGCAGCGTTCCATAGGAACGCATTGTGCATGTATTGGAAATTTGATTATTGCATAAAACGTTCCGATGGAACGTCATGAACGTTTTCATTATTTAGTTCTACCCACAAATTGTTACTACGGAACAAGAAAGACCTCTGCTTTTGATGCACTTATTTACTCCAGTTCTTTAAAAATGTATTGCTCATCATATTCTATTTCGAAGACCTTTAGAAAATGTCTGTATTCATCTAAGAAAGTTTCTTTTTGATGATGGGCTTCCTGGTTTTGAATATACCGAATAACGTCCGGGACATGGCTCTTTGAATAGGAGAATGCTCCATATCCACTCTGCCACGCAAATGATGCAGTACAAACTTTCTGTCTTTGATCCATTTGCTGCTTTCAGCCTTTACATTTTGCACCAATGATGAAATGGATTGTGTGGGCCGCATACCGACAAGAATATGGATATGGTCAGGCATGCTGTTTAGTTGTAATATTTTATGGTCGTTTGCCTGAAAAATGCCCGTGATGTATTGGTGCAGCTCATCTTTCCAGGGTTTTTGAATTAAGGCAGCACGGTATTTTACTGCAAATACAAATTGAATGTGGAGCTGCGTATATGTGTTTGACATATTGTTAGGATAAGATGAGTAAATATACAAAACGTAGTTATGTTCCAGCGGAACACATTGTAGGTAGAAAAATTATTTGGTGCAATGTTCCATAGGAACGCATTGTGCTTCCATTGGAATTTTGGTGATTGGAAAAACCGTTCCGATTGGACTTTAGGTCAGCTATATAATTTGTTTCTAATCATAAGATTTTTCTCGTTTCAGCGGAACAAGTTCTATCGAACAAGGAGGGCATTTCGATTATTCCACGGAGTATGAGCATAGTAATGCATTTTATGAAACAGGTTAACTAAAAAACTATGACCTTTTGATTTCCGATTGTTGAATGGCATACTCACCGGGGTTGGCTTTGACCAAACCCGGTGAGGCCATTCCTGAATGCTGAAGATGGGGACCAAGCAAGAACAAAAAAATTCCGTTGTCCTCACTGTATTTTGCTGATGCAATAGTAGCATTTTTGACAACTATGACTTTTTTTCACCGCAATTAAACATCCATTGTACACCATACTTATCAGTACAACTGCCAAAATAATCTCCCCAGAACATATCCGCGAGTTCCATTGACACCTGCCCTCCCTCGGATAATTTATCAAATAATCGTTTTGTCTCTTTTCTTGTATCGGGTTGAAGATTGATATAAATGTTGTTACCATAATTTACTTTAAATCCCATGGACTCGGGTGCATCAGTTCCCATTAAGCTATGGCTATCGAGAATACGCAACTCAACATGCATCACCAGGTTTTTATCCTCGTCTGCCATTGGAGGATTGCCGGGAGAATCAGGCATATCGCCGAACCTCATTATTCCATTTCCGAAAAATTCACCGCCAAAAATACTTTTGTAATAATTAAATACTTCTTCCGTGTTACGAGGGAAATTCAGATAGGTGCTAACACTTGCCATTGGTTTAAATTTTGTGGTTAATAATTTTGAAAATTTGAAAATTTCAAATTCAACCTAAAGGTAAGTTCCGTAGATATATTGTTCAGCGTGTAAAGCCGACATTAAAAGGGTAAAAAACGACAAAATATCTCATCAAAAGGTTAATAGTCGCTTAGAGTACGGCGCTGCCGTGCCAGTATTGTTTACGACAGCGGAAACGGAAGTCGATTAAATAACTGACCGTTTTGCTTCCAGACTTCCTCCATTGTATAAGACTGTGTGATGTGTAGTAGTTGTTGGATTATTATTAAAATGTACGGCGACCCGGTAGCTATCGGGTCCGGCCACTTAATTCATATGTTTTCACATATTTCCATTACCACTTGTCAGGCATAAGCTGCAATTCAAATAAATTAACTCAGTATAATATCACTTTCAATGAATTTTGATTTTACGATATTGTTAGTTATTATGTAACTTTTTTTTTCATCATACGTAAATCATAGAACCAACAACCGGAATAATGAGAACCAGCTTTGCATTATGGCTAGCATTTCTGCTTGTTTCTTTCAGAAGCACAGCCCAAAAAAATGTAATAAGAGAGCTTGAAGCAAAGCGAACAAATGGTATTGTAAAAATCGATGGTTTACTGAATGATACCGCCTGGCAGGATGCCGCAGTTATGACAGATATGGTAGAGTTCAGGCCAAAGATCGGCGCATTGGAAGATCCTGCTAATAAAACCATTGCCTACCTGATGTACAGTGATGAAGGGATTTATTTCGGCGGTTTTTGCCATGAAAGAACGAAGGACAGCATCGCCACAGAACTAATTGGTACCCGCGATGGTTTTGGTACGAATGATTATGTAGGTTTAATTCTTGACACCTATAATGACAAGCTGAATGGATTTGAATATTTTGTCACCCCCCTGGGTGAACAATGGGATGCAAAAATGAATCCGCCCAGCCCAAATAGCAACATGGAAGATTTTAGCTGGAATGCTGTATGGCAGAGCGGAGCTGTTATTACAGACACTGGCTGGAGTTTTGAAATGTTCATTCCTTTTTCTGCCATACGGTTCGGTAAAAAAGAAGTGCAGAACTGGGGTCTTAATATTACACGCCGCAGAAGAAAAA
>CAMLEX010000055.1 GCA_946479055.1 uncultured Bacteroidota bacterium
GACCGCATCATCTTCGCGTGGATCTTGTCGTGAACGCCGTCCTCGAGCAGGTTCGGGTTGATGCCCTGGCTCTTGAGCTGCAGGAGATCGTGGTAGCTGAATTCACCCTCGAAGCCGCCGGGTACGTTGACCTCGGTGCCGTCCTTCAGTGTGATCTTGTGCTCGGGCGAGACGCGCCCCAGGCCCGGCACGCCGTGCTCGGCGCCGTGGGCCTCGAGCTGCGCCGGCGTCCAGCTCGCCGGCGGGAGTGCGGCGCGCAACTCTTCCGAGCTCAAACCAAAGCCGGCGTCGGTGACCTTGTCGTCTGTCTTCATGTATATTTTGTTTCCAATATTATTTTACCCTCTCAAAAATTAAATTGCAAAAGCCTGACATTCTCCAACAGGTTCATATATAAAAACTTGTTAAAGCATTGATTCAGCTCGTTCAAAGGCATGAAAAATGCGTTATAGTGGAACTGAATTTCACTATCATGTATTTAAAAAGACTCGCTTTTCTTTTAACGATCGCTTTTGTGCTGTTTGCTGGGTGTAAAAAAGAAAATAATAATTCCGGGCTTACTGATACCAGCCCAGACGATTGTGTTCAAAAAGCTACAACCAGTAATGGTGATATTGTCGAGGGAAGCTATATTGTTGCTTATAAGGCAACATCCGTCAGCACTCGTGGTATATCAGCCCAACGCCTGAATAACATTGGCGAGGAACTGCTTTTAAGAAATAGTATAGGCAAATCAGCTTTGAGGAAAAGCTTTGCCGGCGAACCCGGAGGATTTATTGCCCATTTATCTACAGAAGAGGCTAAACGCCTGAGCCAGGATGAAAATATTGCAGCTATAGAGCCTGATAGAATCATTTCGTTGGGCGCTTGTTTCACCGTTGCCGCTCCACGATTGATAACCTGGAATATTAACCGCGTAGGATATGGCGACGGTATTGGCAAAAGAGCATGGATTATAGACTCAGGTATTGATTTTGACCATCCTGATCTGACAGTAGATGTCAGCCTAAGTAAATCCTTTGTCAGTGGAGAAAATTCGGCAGAGGATGAGAATGGACACGGCACTCATGTGGCCGGCATTATTGGCGCAAAGAATAATACAATTGGCGTATTGGGCATTGCTTCAGGAGCTACACTTATTTCATTGAGAGTTTTAGATAAAGATGGGAATGGTCTTTTGTCTTCCATTATCCAGGCATTGGCCTATATTAATACTCACGGCTCTGCCGGCGATGTGGTAAACCTGAGTGTCGGAGACGATGAAGGCATTTCAACTACATTAGATGAGCAGGTTAAAAACACTGCGGCAAAAGGAATTTACATTGCGATTGCCGCCGGCAACGAGACAACACAAGCCAATAAATATTCTCCCGCCAGAACCAATGCGCCCAATGTTTTTACAGTATCTGCTGTTGATAGCCTTGATAATTTTGCTAAATTTTCTAACTATGGAAATGATGTAGTTGACTATGCAGCTCCGGGTGTTCGCATTTTATCCACTTTTACCAATGGCCGCTATGCTTACCTGAGTGGCACATCGATGGCAGCGCCGCATGTGGCGGGATTATTGTTATTAAAAGGGAGAAATATCACCAGTTCAGGTACCGCAATAAATGATCCTGATGGAACACCTGATCTAATAGCTCATTATTAATATAAGGTGGGCAAATGCTTGACTTCATGCAATAGGGCATGAAGTAATATTTTTGCATTGAATAGAATACAGGATATGGCCATGACATTTAAAGAAAAAATATACGAAAGCTATCTCCGGATATTGGAAGATAAAATTCAGTTGTTTCAAAATACACTATATGAACTAAGGGAAAGTGGCATTAATGAAACAAAGAGCACTGTGGGAGATAAATACGAGACTGCTTTAGCTATGCTTCATATTGAACAGGAAAATACCAATCAGCAATTAACAGAGGCAGTGAAACAAAAAGTTTTGCTCAGCAAAATTGATCCTGCCGTTTCGACATCGAAAATTATAAACGGAAGTTTGATTAAAACAAATAAAGGCTTTTTTTTTCTTAGTGTCGCTTTAGGTAAAACAATAGTAGATGATATTACCGTGATTGCCTTATCTCCTCATTCTCCATTGGGACAAAAGTTAATAGGATTAAAAGTAAATGACACTACGGAAATAAATGGCACCCGATATGTAATTGAAAATGTTGTTTAATCCTGGTATAACCTGATTTTTTTACCTGGCTAAATGAGGCATATTACATTTGCAGTGACATTAGTAAATATGGATTCCACAAATCAAATCATTTCGCAAACAAAAAAATGGATCACTGACGTGGTAGCAGGATGTAATTTTTGTCCTTTTGCTGCCAGGGAATTAAAGCAAAACAAGGTGCATTACCAGGTGGAACCAACTACTGACTTGAACGTTTGCGTGCAATCTTTTTTACAGGAATGTATCCGGCTTGATAACGATGAAATGATCGAAACCACTTTACTGATCTTTCCCAATGCCTTTCAGTCTTTTGATGAATACCTGAACCTGGTTAGCCTTGCTGAAAAGTTGATCAGTAAAAAAGGATATAAAGGTATTTACCAGGTAGCCAGCTTTCATCCGTTATATTGTTTTGCTGATTCATCCGCTGATGATGCTGCTAATTATACCAACCGTTCCATATACCCCATGTTGCATTTATTGCGGGAAGAAAGTATAGAGAAAGCGTTGAAACTTTATGCCGATCCTGAACAAATTCCTGTACGCAATATCCGTTTTGCCCGTGAAAAAGGAATGTTGTACATGAAAATGCTCAGGGATGCCTGCTTATAAAGGAATAGTATTGAGAAATTTCATTCGTCAGTTAATCATTACTCTTTAATGGGGATCCTGACATTCAGGATGCAACCTTTGCCAGCTGACGCTTTTATATTAACAGTGCCGTTATAAAACTGCGTCCGCTCATGGATATTTGATAATCCAATTCCCTGTCGTGTCTGATGTGGATCAAATCCTTTTCCATTGTCTTTCATCTCCAGGTTTACATACTCATTCGTAGATTGAATGCAAATTTGAGCAGTTGTTGCCTGGCTATGCTTGATAATATTTTTAAGCTGCTCCTGTACAATACGGAATAACGTTATTTTTTTACCTGACGAAAGCAATTCGTCATTGATATCATGAACAAAGTTGATCTTCAAAGCACCGGTCATCTGTATGTCTGCAATAATCGCATTGATATTCTCCGCCAGGTTTTCTTTTTTCAATTGTGGCGTCACTAACTCTTTGGATAATTTGCGGATTTCTTCTATTGCAAGATGAAGATATTCTATACTTTTTTCTTTTAGCTGTTTTTGCTCCTGGCCGGATGGATTCATCCTGTCAAAAAACAATTTTACAGTTGATAATATCTGGTTCACATTGTCATGTAGTTCATGGCCGATCCGTGTTCTTTCTTTTTCCTGTACACGTATCACCGTTTCCGATATTTCTTTCTGCCGTTGCAGTCTTAAATCAGCTAATTCGTTTTCCAATTCCTTGAGCATTGATACATTCTGCAAACAACCGATCATTTTTACGGGAAGTCCATTTTCATATACTACAAATCCTTTGTCCTCTACATATTTGTAGGTGCCGTCAGCACATTTGAAACGATATTCATCATGCCATGATTGCTGATGGCTATCAGTTGCTTCTTTTATTTTATCGGCCAACCGATTGCGATCGTCCGGGTGAATACGACGTAACCACCAGGAAAGCCCTTTTGAATTATCTTGATTGTAACCGATCATTTCCATCAGGGTTTCATTGCGGAATATCTGCCCTGTTTGCATATCCCACTCCCAGATAGCATCTGATGTAGCACGGCTGAGGTTTAGCATCCGTTCCTTTACCTCTTTCAATTCTTTTTCCAACCGGCTTTTGTCGGGCAGGTTGATAGCCTGGGCGCCGACCATTTTTTTTCCCGAAACCGATTGAATAGGAAATATATTAATGTGAGAGACGGAATGGGTTCCATCCGCCCATTTGATCTTTTCCGAAAATTGAACAGGCTTGCCGGTTTCAAACACTTCTATATGTTTTTCATAAACGGCACGTGTTACGGCAGCAGGTACAAGGTCGGTGACTTTAACACCAATGGATTCTTTTTCATTTATGCCAAAATGATGATAAAAAGCGCCGCTGGCAAAATGAAGAACAGCCTCTTCATCAAGAACCCATGCAAGAGTTGGGGTACGTTCGAAGAAGGCGTTGATCAATGCTTTGCCTTGTTTAAGCTCATTCGATAACTGACGTTCAGAAGTGATATCAACAATATTGGATATTACAGAAAAACACTTTTCGTCGACTAGGGGTTGTGAATTAAAGAGTATCCATTTTTTTTTGCCATTTTTCAGACGTATGACGAGGGTCTGTGTATGCGATTCGCCGGTTTTAATAGCTTTTACAAAAGAAGTTTCTTCAAAAGCAATGGGCTGGCCACATTCATTTGTGATACTCCATTCATTGTTCCAGAGTTGCCCAACATTCTTAAGTTTGTATAAGCTTTCCAATGTTGTCTCAAAAATACTGGCAGCTTTTTGATTGGCTGCAATCAATTCACCATTTATATCGTGAAAAATAAGTCCGCTAAGTCCTTCTACTATTAATTGACAATTATTTTTCAACAAATGGTTGAAACGATTCACTCTCTCATCGTCAACTATTTTATAACCAACGCATAAAAATTTTTTTTCTAAACCAACCCCGTCTTGTAAATAATTTATCTGCCATTTCATCGGGTGGTAATGCCCGTTCTTAATATATAACTCTATCCCCTTGTGATTTTGGTCATCACCTGTTTCCTGTAATGCATTTTTAAAATCACCTATATGTGAAGGATGTACAAGATCAAAGAAATTAATGGATACTACGCGAGGATCATTCAACTCAAGATTTCTTATCATGGTTGCATTCGCACAACTGATCAGGCCATTTTCATTGATCACCGTAAGAAACAGATTGGTTTGCCTACCGGTGTCGCCTATCATCTGTTTCAGAGTTGTCCAACTCGTTTTTTTCATTCAGGATATTTTAAAACATCAGTTTTTCCGATACAATTCTTTTTCAGAATTGCAACTAAATAAGATATGTGGATAGGTTTATAGAATTCAGCAAAATAAAACAGTACAGGCCAGAAGACCCATAGAGGTTATATAAAGATTCTTGTAGTATAATAACTACATGAAAACCCTTAATATTCGTAACGAATATATGTATATCTGGCAATATCGCCTACCCTATTGGAATTCTTCTTCCTGGTTTTTTTCTGTTTCTATAATACGCCTGACTGCCTTAACCAATCCGGCAGGTAAAGAATCTTTGCTTATAAAATCTTCGGCACCGGCTTTTAAAACACGGGGTGCATATTGTTCTGCTGGGTAAGTGCTAAGAATAATTACAGGTAATTTCTTTTTGGCTGCTTTAATTTTTTTGAGTGCAACAAATCCACCTCCGCCGGGCATGGCAAGATCAGAAATAACAAGGTCCCAGGTATCAGATGAAACTTTTTCAAGAAGCATCATGGTGTCTGTTGCTTCTTCAACGTATATCCCCGGAAATTCCTCCAGCATTATTTTTTTTAATGCCTGCATAACTACCGGGTGATCATCTGCAATAATAATCCTTAGCATATTAATTATGGGGCGTTGATAACCAGAAAAAAACTGTACGCCGGTTGCAAAATAGATATTCGGTTGGAAGATACATGTAGCCTGAAAGTTTTAAATAATGTAGAGTTTATACTACAAATAATACTAATTCGTCTTTATTAAATAAGCTTCTTTTCAAGGGCATATCGTGTAAGGTCTGCATTGGACCGGATACCCATTTTTTCCAAAATACGGGACCGGTAAGTACTTACGGTAGTTGTGCTGAGAGATAACTGGCTGGCGATATCAGAAACAGATTTACCGGAAGCTATTAATTTAAATACATCAAACTCCCGATCAGAAAGCAATTCATGCGGCTGTTTGTTATTATTATTATGGAAGGCATCAGCAAGTTTTTCCGCTATAGAGGGAGTAATGAATTTTTTTCCAAGTTGTACAGTTTGTACCGCTTTGATAATATCATCATGTATACTTTCTTTTTGGAGGTAACCGGAAGCTCCTGCTTTTAAAACCCTCAATGCATACTGATCTTCCGGATACATGCTCATGATCAATACCGGCAGATCCGGAGCTACTTGCTTTATATGTATCAGGGCATCGAGACCGCTGCGACCGGGCATATTCATATCACATATGACAATATTCCAGCCATTACTTATCACTTGCTTTATTAATCCTTCGGTATCCGCTACCTCGCCGATGGTAGCAGAAGGATACTCTTCCAGCAAGAGCTGCTTTAGCCCTTTCCGTACAATAGCATGATCATCTGCAATTAGAATTTTTAACATGGTTCAATCTTTGTTTTTACAGGTCGGTTTCTGGTAATGGAACAATAACTGTTACGGTAGTGCCTTCTCCCTGGATGCCGGATATGCTGTACTGGCCACCCATCATCAGGGTTCTTTCTTTCATTCCCAATAAACCGAGTGTTTGTTTAGCCGCTTTTTTATCATCAAATCCTTCTCCATTATCCTTGATTATTAAAATTAGCTTTTTATCCTTTTGCTCAAGGCGTACAATTACTTTTTTTGCACCGGAATGCCGTGCAACATTCGTCAGTGACTCCTGGAAAATTCTGAATAAGCCGATCTTAAGACTACTGGGCAATTGTATTTCGGTTTCCGGTATGTATAATTCTTTTTCTATACCTGAACGCCGTTCAAAATCTTCCAGGAACCATTCCAGAGCAGCCAGCAAACCAAGATCATCCAGGAGGCTGGGCCGTAGTTCTGAAGCAATACGCCGCACAGATCTTACAATAGTATCTATTAATGTAAAAATCTCCTCCAATTTATCTTTTGCAATTTTATTACCGGGTTCAATTCTTTTGTTTAACCACGATACATCCATTTTCAATACAGTAAGTAGTTGTCCCAGTTCATCGTGAATTTCACGGGACATATGTAATCGTTCTTCTTCACGAACATTCTGAAGATGTCCTGTTAATGTTCGGATAGCATCATAGGATTCTTTCAGCTTTTCTTCGGCAATATGTTTTTCAGTCACATCATTAGCCAGTACAAGACGAGTCTGCTGTCCTTCGTAATTAATATCATACGTAATAATATCAACATAAAGTATAGTTCCGTTTTTCTTTTTGTGACGCCATATACCTGCATGATGAATGCCGCGGAATGTTGTATTGGTGGCGGCTTTAAATTTATCAATGTCTTCGTTTGGCCTGAAGTCATAAACTGTGAGATTCAGAAATTCTTCCCTGGTATATTCGTATTGCAACAAGGCGGCTTTGTTTACATCAATGATGTTGTACTCAGGCAGGTTCAGCATCCACATGGGCAATGGATTACTTTCAAAAAGAAGTTTATATTTCTGTTCGGATGCAATTAATCCTGCCTCTGCTTTTTTGCGTTCGGCAATATCAATACCGTTGCCTAATAAGCATGGCTTTCCTTCAAAATTGATCATTACAGCTTTAAAATAGTAAGGAACCTGTTTACCGGATTTGGTTAAAAAATTCGCTTCCGCATCGTTAATGCCTTTCAGAAATACACCTTCGATTCTTCCGGCGATATAATTCTTTTGCTCCTCTGAAAAAAAATCAGTTGGATGCATTCCCGCAATTTCTTCCGCAGAATACCCGGTTGCTGTTTCAAATTCTTTGTTCCAACGAATGAACTTTCCATTGGCATCAAAAAAATAAAATACGCCCGGCAAGCTATCAATCAATTTATCTGCAAGGTCTTTTGCTTTATTGATCTCGGTTTCCGCCTTTTTCTGTTCTGAAATATCCCGGATAAAAATGGATAATCCATTTGCAGATGGATAAATATAATTTGACTGCCATAAATCAAGCGGAGCGTAGTAGTCTGTGTTGCTGACAAACTGTTGCTCATTCATGGCTTGGTAGCAAGCCTGATAGGTATGCGAATCAAGAAGCATAGGAAATTCTTCCCATATTTTTTTTCCGATCAATGAATCTGGTTCACGGTGAGTGAGCTCCCCGGCCTTTTTATTTACATAAGTATACCGGAAGTCTTTATCCAAAGCAATGAAACCATCGGTTACTCTTTCAAAAATTTCTGTCAGCTCTCCTGTTTTCTCTTCTACCTGGCGGGACAGTTCCTCATTAAAAGTTTTTAGTTTGTCTTCTATTTGTTTTCTTTCAGTGATATCGCGGATGAAACCGACAAAAAATTGTTTTTGGTCCAGCAACAAGGGTGATATCCTCAGTGAAACATCTACTTCTGACAGATCTTTTCTGATAGCCCAAAGATCAACTGTCCGGCCAAGAATAGTGTTTTCCCCAGTAGCAAGAAAACGCCTCAATCCTTTTCTATGTGCTTCTCTGAATTGTTCGGGAATAATTAAATCACTCAATAATTGTCCTTTTACTTCCTGTTCATTCCAACCAAAAAGTTTTTCCGCTTCCGGATTCCATTTAGTTACTATACCATTGCTATCCATAACCACTACAGCATCGGGAGCATTATGGAAAATAGCCTGTATATGTTGTTCGCTATCCCGGAGAGCATCTTCCGTTTGTTTTTTCAACATATCCCGCTTATTCAGTAACCAGGCATTGTACCATGTAATGCAAGCAAAAATGATAATAATGCTCACTACGTAGAGTGCAGTGCCAAATTCGCCGCTAGAAATACCAGCCCAATTTCCTCCTAACTGTAAAAGACCTAAAACCGAAGGCACAATGATGGCTGCCGGAAGTAATAAACGGGCCATTATGCTTCCACTTAAAACACTGGTAAACTCCTTCATTATTCCTTTACCGGGATCCGAAAAAAGAACAGTTATCGAAAACAGGAAAAAACATAAAGCAGTTGAAGGCGCCATGGAAACATGGATGAAAAATCCGTAAATTCTTTCCACCTGGTATAAGTATTCTAATAAAGAAAACAAGCTCAGTATTGCTATTGCGAGCACTAAATAATGGGAGAGTTGATATTTCATTGCTTTATACCGTCCCAGCATTAATGAGGTGCCGGCCAATACAAAACAAATGGATGTAGCAAGCGCCATGTAGCTAGGTAAAGTGCCATCCGTTCCCTTCAATAATTTATCGGCATATAAAAAAGAATCGGCATGTATATCAAAACCCAAAACATGGTCGCCAAATTTTAGGAGTCCCGTTAATACTACCAAGGCCGCGAAAGTCCAGGCTGCTTTTCCTGGCGTATCGCTTTTGAACAACCATGAAGAGAACCCTAATAAGATAAAACTAACAGCAGTCAGCGGGTTCATGGCTACCGGTGGCAAAAGAAATGTTTTCCAAAAAGCTATGTTGAACTGCCAGCCTATCAACACAAACAACGGTATTATTATGAGCCCCGCAACGAGATAGCTGGACCATCGCTTTAATTTTAGAGCTAATTCTGTGTCAAGCGGTAACTGCATAAAAATATATATCCCGTTGCTTATACGATTATGAAATGCTTACTATGAACCTAAAGAATCTCTGTTACATTTATCAGAGATTAATCAAATTATCTTATCTCTGAAAATCATAAAGCATGCAGAGACTATAACCATATACCCAGCTATTTGTCAAAACATTACGATTCAAATTTCAACCTACAACTTAACTCATTTATTACAATAAAATAAAGGAAAAAACATTTTTTGAAGCGCAGTATCCCGATTTTTTTAATAATAAAAGAAACTAAATTATATCCTTAAGCGAAAACTCTTATTCTGAAGGTCGACTTATAAAAAAGGTTGGCAGCCTATCATCCGATTTTACCTTTCATTGAAAAAATAATACGATTACCCGGCTTGGGTTTGGCGATCAAAACAAATTATTACATTTGCTTTCTCTTTAAGCAGACGAATATGAAAATGTTTTAAGGTTCGCCCCCATTGTAAATTCAGAACCTACATTTAAGATTAGTAATCAAATGGCAACAATCCTGTTGTTATAGTTCATTTCGTTTAATTTCAAAAAATAAATCATGTCGCAGATAACAACCTCTACGAATAAGGTACCAGGTTTTTTTGCTTTATTAAAACAAGCCATCCGCGGTGATGAGATGGATTATACTTCCGGTAGCATCAGGAAAGCGGTCTTTATGCTGGCTATACCGATGATGTTGGAAATGTGTATGGAATCAGTATTTGCTGTTGTAGATCTATACTTTGTAGGCCATCTTGGAGATAGCAGTCACGCCATACAGGTGGTGGGATTAACAGAGTCTGTTTTAACCATTGTGTATTCACTCGCTATTGGAATGAGCATGGCCGCTACGGCAGTGGTAGCAAGACGTGTTGGGGAAAAAAATCCGGAGGCTGCCGCCCATGCTGGTTTACAGGCAATGATTGTAGCCGTGGCCGTGACTATATTTATCAGCATCTTCGGATTTGTTTTTGCAACCGATATTTTAAGAATTATGGGTGCTTCGGAAGAAGCTTCAATAAAAGGAACTCCTTTTGTACGCATTATGATGGGAAGTAGTTTGGTGATCATGTTGCTATTTCTTATCAATGGTATTTTCCGTGGCGCTGGCAATGCAGCTATTGCTATGAAGAGCTTATGGCTAGCTAATATCTGTAATATCATTTTATGCCCGTTATTCATCAATGGCCTTGGACCAATACCTGCATTTGGGTTAACCGGTGCAGCCATGGCAACAGCAATAGGACGGGGTATTGGTGTTTCTTATCAACTTTATCATTTGTTTAAAGGCAACAGTTTACTGAAAATAGAAACGAAACATTGGAAGCTCGATTGGCTGGTGATCAAATCGCTGACTAAGATTGCAGCACCTGGCATTCTTCAGTTTATAATAGCTTCCTGTAGTTGGATATTCCTGGCCAGGCTGGTAGCCACCACCGGCCATGATGAAGGCTCTGCAGGATATCAAACAGCTATCCGGCTAATGATGTTCTTTATCCTGCCTGCCTGGGGCTTAAGCAATGCGGCGGCTACGCTGGTGGGTCAAAACCTTGGAGCCAAAGAATTAGAAAGAGCAGAATCCTCCGTAATGAAAACAATAAAGTACAATACCATTTTTATGGCCTTTGTAACTGTATTGTTTTTTGTATGTGGTGAATGGTTTGTTGCTTTTTTTACGAACGACAGTGAAGTAAAAGAAATAGCAGCGACAGCCCTTCGTATTATCAGCTCGGGGTACATCTTTTATGGGATCGGCATGGTGATGATGAATACATTTAATGGAGCTGGTGATACCTGGACGCCTACAGTTGTAAATTTTTGTGGCTTTTGGTTGTTTCAGATTCCGCTGGCATATTTACTGGCAAAACATTTTGAAATGGGAGCAACGGGTGTATTCGTTGCAATACCGGTGGCAGAAACCGCCATTACTATTGCCGGATTTATTTTATTTAAAAAAGGAAACTGGAAAAAAGTAAAAGTGTAATCAGCGAATTATTAAATGAAAGCTGTTCGTAATATGAGCGAACAGGCTTTTATTTTAATGATACTAAGATTTATATAAATAGTATTTTTTCTTTGTATAGGATCAAAAACTTGCGTAAATATTCTCCCTGTTCAAAGCAACAGTACCTGATTACTTTTATTTTTTAATAGCTGATACTATTTTTACACGTTGCAGCGTTTGCTATGTTGTAAAATCCGTACCTGTTTGAAAAATTACATAACAATACCTTTTTATTGTTTGTTATTTGCTTTGTTCAGTATATCCTGGACGCTTCCGCATAAACAAAAAAATATCGAAGATGCCAGGCAAGAGGCTGCATTACCATCTGGCCCTGTCCTGGAAAAATCTCCTGAAGAAGATATTTCTTTTTTATATACATCTCTGAAACTTCATCAATTAGGGCTGTCGAAAAAAGCTTTTGAATATGCCTGCAAGGGTTACCGGCTTTTACTGAAAAAGAGAATCATTAGTAATCAAGCATACCTGGCTATCTGTGATTTCAGTCAATCTTCCAATAACAAAAGACTATACCTGGTAGATATGGTGAACGGCGAAGTTTTACTGAATACTTATGTAGCGCATGGCCGCAACTCAGGCGGAGAATATGCCACCCGTTTTTCCAACAGGCCCGAATCGTTACAAAGCAGCCTTGGTTTTTACGTAACCCAGAATACTTATTATGGAGAGCATGGTTTGTCGCTGAGAGTAAAAGGAATTGAAAAAGGATACAATGATAAAGCAGGCAGACGCAGTATTGTAGTTCATGGCGCAGATTATATCGGAGATCCCTGGCTGGATCAAAATAATTATATGGGACGCAGTTACGGCTGCCCAGCCATTCCAAAAGAAGAAAGCAACTACCTTATCAACACTATTAAAGACGGAAGCTGCATCTTCATTTATCATCCTTCAAAAAACTACCTGAAAGGATCAAAAATATTAAACGGCTGATTGGACACAGATAAGGATGGATGATAACAAAAGGCTCGCCTAACCCTATGGGTGGGCCTTTTTGTTTAAACCCCACCCGACCTTCCCTGGGAGAGGCCATCATAGCACAGCCCTCGCTTAGATCGGAAGAGCACACGTCTGAACTCCAGTCACTACCACAGATCTC
>CAMLEX010000056.1 GCA_946479055.1 uncultured Bacteroidota bacterium
CCCGTATTAGCACCATACAAACTTCCGCCCGGCCCTTTTAGTACTTCTATTGATACGATCGTAGCGGGATCAACAAGGTTCAGATACGTATTTCCTCCTGCATCAGTAAAGGGCATATCGTTCCAATACACTTTTACATTGCGGACACCAAAAGGAGAGCGGAGTAAACTGCCACGAATATTTAACCGATAACTACCCGGTGACCTTTCTTCCATTCTTATACCAGGAATAGTATTGACTGCTGGTAAAATAGATGTATTGCCATATCTCTCCAGTTCACTGGTAGTGATGAGACCAACGGTGGCAGGCGTTTCTGACAGGGACCTGGCGGATTCATAACCTTTTATCAAAATGGGAGAAAGAAGTTTTACGGAATCATTGTTAGTTGTAATAACTTCTGTTTGCGCTATAGCTGCTAAAGAGCAGAAAAGAGTCGGGAGGACAAAAATAAATTTCATATAATTTTTAAACTACGCAAAAGTATGCATTCAGTGTTTTAAATGACAACAAAAAAAGTGATGCTTATTTTACTGGCGATTTATTAGTACCAATTAAGGGTTGTATCATTAACGTAATAGTGATTAAATCAGCAAAAGGAACGTCCGCGAACGCATTGGATAACTTTTGCAAGAGAGAATTAAGGTTTTTTTGCGTCTCTCCAAAAAGCAGGTTTATAAAAGATTTCAATGATTTTTTAATCATATCTGCGGAAGTCATGCCAAAATAATAGCAGGCACAAAACCAGATACGGAAATGCCTTATAAGGAAATTGCTGAAGAACAGGGTTATAAAATTGATCGTATGCCAGGCAATTTCACTTGCTATCGGAATAATACGATAGTTTTCAATAGTAATTTTCGTAAGTAAATTCAGCGGTTCCACGCTAGGCTGTTATGGCTACAGCCCATACTTTTGTATCAGAAGTTGATTGATAGTCAATATCAATCTATCCAATATCGACCTGAAAAACAAACGTCCAAATCCAGAAAATCCAAAAAATCCAATATCAGTCAACTTCTTTTTTTTGTTTAGTTCGCCCGTCTTATATTTTTCTTGTAGCATATTCTTGCAAAACGATTATTAATCCAGACCCCATTGTGTTTTTATAGTGAGATAATTTGCCGGTTGTATCCTGCATCCTGAACACGACATCATTTTTTTTCAGATATATGCAACTAACAGAATCAAAAAAACTTGAAAACCGTCAGGGGAGAGTAAAGAAAAGCACGGGGACACCCCAGTTTTCTTCTTATGGCCTGATTTACAGATCGGGCAAAATAGAAATTAAAAATCTTGAAAAAGATGATAGAAAAAGCCAACCAGATGTTTTAGATTTTTCAAACTGGTGTATGCCTGAACAACCAGCAGAATATATCAAATGTAAAAAGCACGATTTTCTATAATAATAGAGACTCTTCTCTTCTGAATTTGCAATCCCTTTTTTTTCCTGTTTTCTTCTATTTGATCAGGATTTATGAAAAACCATCCACAGAGGCTCTGCTGCAAAAAGAGCGATTTCACGTTTTCTACAATAATCTTATTCCTTTGTTGGCTCTGCTCCTGGGGGATTTAAAAATCCTGTTAACTGAATTGAGCAAGTTTCGGGTAGGCAGCTGGTATTTTCGGATTTACTTTTGATCTATCAAATTAAATGATAGAAAAATGAAGGAGCAGGAAAAAACAAACTTTAGCCGCATTGCTGAAGCTATTGATTATATAAAAGATAATTTTAAAACACAACCGGGTCTGGAAGATGTGGCTGAAAAAATACATTTAAGCCCCTTTCATTTTCAACGATTATTTACTGAGTGGGCAGGCGTGAGCCCCAAAAAGTTTTTGCAATACCTCACTGTCGAACATGCAAAAAAAATGCTGAAAGAAAACCAGGCCACTTTGTTTGAAACGGCTTTTGAAACAGGTCTCTCCGGTACAGGCCGGTTGCATGATTTGTTTATTAATATTGAAGGGATGACGCCGGGTGAATATAAAAATGGCGGCGAAAACCTCTCTATCAATTACAGCGTTGTAGAAAGTCCGTTTGGTAATATTCTTGTAGCATCCACCGCGAAAGGTATTTGCCACATAGCATTTGCAGACGATGAAAAAAAAGCACTGGAAGCATTGCAGAAAATATTTCCCAATGCTGATTACAAACAAATGGTTGACCTGGCTCAGCAAAATGTGTTGTACATTTTTACACATGATTGGAGTAAGCTTAACCAGATAAAGCTGCATCTTAAGGGTACGGAATTTCAATTGAAGGTGTGGGAGACCTTGTTGAAAATTCCAATGGGCCAGTTGACTACCTATGGAAATATTGCAAAACAAATACAACAGCCTAATGCTTCAAGGGCCGTAGGTACAGCTATTGGTGATAATCCTGTTGCTTTTTTAATTCCCTGCCATCGGGTGATCCAATCAACTGGCGTATTTGGTCAATATCATTGGGGAAGCACCCGCAAAACGGCTATAATCGGATGGGAAGCCGCCCATGCAGGTAATAACAATTAAAATTTAATCAGCAATGGAAACTATAAAAGAAAAAATTGCAGCTATTGATTGGCAAATAGTAACCTCGGAAATGAATGAAAAAGGATTTGCCCTGGTTCCTCAACTATTATCCAATAAATATTGCGAAGAACTGATCGGGGATTATGATGATCCTGCTTTATATCGAAAAACTATTACAATGGAACGCTATCGTTTTGGCTTAGGTGAGTATAAATATTTCAACTATCCATTACCTGGATTGATCCAAACTGTCCGGAGTGAAGTATATCCCAAACTGGCACCCGTTGCAAATTCCTGGATGAATGTATTGAATATAGAAAAACAATTTCCGGCGAGCTTTGATGAACTGCAAACACTTTGTCATAGCCATGAGCAGACAAAACCAACCGTGCTTATTTTAAGATATGGAAAAGGCGGACATAATACCCTTCACCAGGATCTGTATGGGGATATATCTTTTCCTATGCAATTGGTTTTATTTCTGAATGAACCGGGAGAAGAATATACAGGAGGTGAGTTTGTCTTAACACAACAAACTCCGAGAGCACAATCCAAAGCCATTGTATTAAAACCGCGAAAGGGAGATATGTTAATGTTTACCACCAACTTCAGACCAATAAAAGGAAGTAAAGGATACTATCGTGTAAATATGAAACATGGCGTAAGTGAGGTGCACGAAGGCCGGCGCCATACCTTAGGCATTATTTTTCATGACGCTTTGAATTAATGGAATGATACTTCACGATGAAATAAGTGACAGTGACCTGAGGGAAAAAATAAAGCGGCATTTAATTTCGTTTGCCGGAAATTGCAACCTTAAGATTTACGGTAAACTGGATTGTAGGTCCGGGAAAAGAATGAAAAAGGAGAACCGTGTATTTTTTCATTCAGCCAACGAGGCGAAACAGAAAGGATACCGGCCGTGCGGTCATTGTATGATAAAAGAATATAAAAAGTGGAAACATGGACTTATTTAGTAATGGGCTAATCACTAATTTATTGACTTATGATGGTATTGTAAATTATTTTGGAAAAGTGATGAAGCAAAAAGAGGCAAACAGGTATTTCGATCTTTTACTGAATACGATTGAATGGAAAAACGATGAGGCTGTTATTTTTGGCAAGCATATTATAACCAAAAGAAAAGCCGCATGGTATGGCGATTCAGACTATTTGTACACTTATTCTAATACCACCAAGCAGGCATTGCTGTGGACCAGGGAACTTCTGGAGCTCAGGCAAATAGTTGAAGAACTTACAGGGGCAACTTTTAATTCCTGTCTGCTAAATTTATATCACAACGGGGAAGAAGGTATGGCCTGGCATAGTGATGATGAAAGATCTTTAGGGAAGAATACGATTATTGCTTCCTTTAGTTTTGGAGCTGAACGAAAATTTTCTTTCAAACACAAGAAGAGCAAACAGGCAGTTTCGATTCTATTGGAAAATGGGAGCTTATTAATAATGAAAGATGCCACCCAAACCAACTGGCTTCATAGTCTGCCAAAATCAAAAAAAATAAAAAAGCCCAGGATCAACTTAACTTTCCGGACGATAGTTAGCTGATCATTTTAATTTATATGCCACCACTGTTTTCGCATTAAATGTAGGAACGTATACAATTTTATTCACCGGGTCATAACCGATATCAGCGGTATTCTTTTTTTCCACATGTGTATCCAGCAAGGTTTCTGTACGACCATCAGCATACACATAAAAAATATAACCCGACCAGGAGGTAACGAGGTAATCGCCATTGCTGACAGGTTCAATGCCATCACCGCCCTGCGACAATTCTGCAATAGGAATTATTTTCTTTTGCGCATCCGCTTTTAAAAATGATTTGCCGGAAGCAATAATAAGATCATCGCCAACGGACTTCAATCCATTCAGGCCTTTCATATTCGTAAGATAAAGTGAAGCAATATCATTTTCTATGCGCCATATTTTTGCAGTCCGCGAATCGGATACATATACAATTCCTTTATCCGTTACAGTGATATCATTCAGGCCTGTTGCACTGTCAACCGGTATTTTCTTTTCAATCTTTCCATTGGCAATATCTATTATTACTACTTCCGAAATATCAGCTACATATAAACGGTTACCAGTAATTCCCATTCCTTTGGGTGCATTCAGACCTGTGATCCAGTCGGCCTTATAATTTTTTCCATCAGCTCCAAGTTTAGCTATACCACCTTTACCGTCTGCATCCCAGCTACCGCCATCAATTAATGAAACATATAAAGAGCCATTTACAGGTAATACTGATTCGGGAACAGCAACAATGGAATCAGTTTCCCATAATTTTTCCAACTGGTGCTGTTGTGCATTTACAATAGAACCAACAGAGATCAATAGTATAAGAGTAATAAATTGCTTCATAGCCTGAGTTTTATAATTCGCCGAATTTACAAAAGGCCTGAACAGGAATCAATTTTTTCTTTTAGATGTTTTACATTTTTGTTGTGGAAGATTGGCTGCTATTAATCTTAGGGGGCAGACAAATTACAGCCCACTTGTTCTTGTGTAGGAAAATAATTCCCCATTTATTTGGCGAAAAGAAAAATTAAAATAAGCAGGGTTATACAGGATTTTACATTTTGTTGTCATGGTATGTAAATTGTTCATTTCACAGAAGAAAATGGTGAATAAGTATGAACACTTTTTAATCTGTACCCTACCTTTAAACTGTATTGAATTGCCTTTTTATACTTTTTTTGAAGGAATAGACAAATGATCGGAAAGTAACCCGATGCGAAAATTTTCTCCTTTTCTCCCTATGACATAAACTTCAACATCTTCATCAATCCTGCTTGCGTTGATTAAAGTGTTTTCGTTACTAATGCCTTCTGAATGCCACTCTTTTAACAGTTCAATTTTTTCCTGTAATGTTGAATTTACAGGTGCAATTAAAAGATCGGTAATGATGAACGAATTATTTGCGTCCTGGTATTGCTGATTGATAATGTGGGGATGTTCATCCAGGTATTTTTTAGCTTGGTCGTATGTCATAAAAGATAATTTAAAATTTTTTTTAAAATAAGCGATACTTAAACAAAACAAGATTCATGCAGCACCCACGTATACTCCCGCAAACAGCATACCTTAAAAATTGGGATGAATTGTTATTGTGGATTTAGTAAATGAAACGTCCATAACAATTGCGGAGTAAGTGCCATCCCGAATCAAGTCCGGGACAAGTTCTGGCCAAAATAAAATAGAAAAATAAACGGATGAAAGGAGATTTTATTAACGAATGATTTCTTAAATAGCAGTGGAGTCCGCCTATGTATGGTCACTCATAAACCTGATCCACGAGTCAAGATCCAGTTCTTTTAGCATTATCAGCATTTTGCGGGTATCCTGCACCAGCTTACGAAGGTCTTCCTTTGTTTTTACCGCACTATAAAATGCCTGTTGAAAAAAGGAAGTATACATTTCATCGAGTTTGACTTTTTCAAGAGCTGTGATCCTGCTTTTTTTATAACCATTCTCTAAAACATCCATACATGAAAGCCAGGCCTCTTCCAGTGCCCATTTAGACAAAATGGCTGTTTCTACCCATGTTTCCGGGTTTGTCAGAAAGTCCATGCGTTCCATAAAAACAAGGTTCAAAAAAATATTTTATTGAAACAATAGAAGTGTATAAAATAAAAGGAACATTTTATTCACCTGGATATTAATTGGTTTAGCGGAGAATGGATAACAGCCAATCCCTGGCAGGAAAATATGAACTGATAGATTTCCTTTGTCGGGACCCTGACGGGAAGATTACAAACTAAAAATTACCAGGTGTCAGGCATGGCCTATTTTGCAATTATGCGCCGGGAATTAAAACAGGAGTAGAAAAATAATATCATTTTAAATTAAAGCTCTATAGCTAATCTTCATCGTTAGGATTAACTTTTTCCCATAGAGCGGCTTCGCCGGAAAAATTTATTTCTGTTAGCAACGCATCAAGATTGTGCAGCGATTTATTGTAACGCTCTTCTGTTTTCTTTTTCTTTAACAGTTTAAAAAGAAGCTCAGAAGCCCTGTTTTTCTGCATATAAAAATCAAGGGAAAGCCTGGTTTTGTCAGCGTCAATTTTTTCAAGTGTAAAGTATACCGTGGTTTTTTCGTCTTCATTGGTTTCGCTAAACTCAATTCTATCGGGATGGTAAGCATAACTGCTGGCATAAATAACTGATTGTCCGTTGTCCATTAAACAGCGGCATTTAGTTCCTACACGGGGCAGGTAATGACTGACCATTTCTACTGCTTTTACTCCTTCCTGCCATCGGCTGCGGTAGTTAAAATCGCCGGTTGCATGAAAAAGTGTGATGATATCTGTATCATACTCTTTGGTAAGAGAAAACATTTTTCTTTTTTGATCCAGGTGTAGCCTTGGAAACAGCTCTGGCTGTATTTCTTTTTTTAACTGGCCTAGCTGTGTGTAGTGAAAAGGTATTTCTCCTGCTTCGGTGTGTTTGCTGCTGATGTTCCATTGCATCCACTGCTTAAAGTCGGGTGGATGATCCGTCAAAATATTTTTGGTTACCAGCCAGTATTCATGCTGTTCAATATCGTTTTTCAGAAGCTGGTGCGCTACAATAATATCCTTCCCGATAAGCTTATTAAAGTTCTTTACATTATAACCGGTAAACTCACCATAGTGGGTAATTACTTTTAAGGTCAGAGTGATAGCGGAATTGCAGGCCTTGCATTGACAAAAACGGCGTTGCTCATAAGCAATCAAATGCTGGTGAAAATCACAGAACATTTTTTCAACCTGCTGATACAATTGAGCCAGGTCGGGCGAATCGCCGAATTTGTAGAAAAGAATAGCGTCGCCTTCTATTTCAGAAACCTCGAGTCCCATCTGGTTGGCATTGATCAGGGTATCCAGCAATTCCTGTATGATAAGACGGCTATGACTAATTTCCGAATCGTTCACAAACCGGGTAAAGCCACTTATATCAGGAATGAAAAGCAGCCCTTTGTTTTCCATTTCTCTTTTAAAGTTACTAACTGTGGAAGGTCTGAGAGGTTTTTGTTGAAGATATGCTGGCGGTGGTTAAAGCTTCATCAATCTAACCGGAATATTCCACTATTGTTCCTGCAGCCCTCCTTCAGATAATTTTTTTTACTAATTTAACTGCAATTATGACCACCGCCCGGAAGATCAACATTTACTGTCTCTTTAGTTGGCTTGCATTAGTAATTCAATACCATCCTTGTTGTGCTCAGACTGAATTAGATCCTGGCAAATGGGTAAAAGAATTAGCCGATAAAGACTATAAAAAAAACGAAGCTGCTAAGCGCCTTAATGAAGTATTATATAAGACTGATAGCACTAAAGCCTTTCAGTTCCTGGATGAAGTAGCTCAAAAAGGAAAGTCAAAAGGATATCATTTCCAGGTACGCTTTAATATTCTCAAAGCTGGCATCATTTATACAAAAAACGCTTACTACGAGTTTTACCAGGATCGGAAATCCATCAACCGGGATTCGATCAGGCAGCAGCTTGTGAAATTATATTCCGCCGCGATTGATATGGCTTACCGGTCAGAAGATGACTTTCTTATAGCCTATGCGAGCTATTCTTATGGTAGCGTTATTGTCATGTTTGGAGAAGTCGGGCTTTCTGTTATGTACGCCAAGAACGGCATCGATCTCTATGAAAAACTTTCCTATCCCGTTTTGCCGGGGGAATACCAGTTCCTGGCCGAACTGCTTTTTAAAGTGAGAGAATACGATCAATGCATTTATTATGCAAAAAAAGCAGTGACAGCCTGGCAAAAATCTTCGAACGAGTACAAACCGTTTACAGTAAGCTGCATGAATACGGTTGCTTTGGGTTATCACCGGCAGAACATGTATGACTCTGCATTTGTATTTTATAACCAGGCCCTGCACCTGGCCAAACAGATCAATAATCCTGTCTGGGTGGGAATTGTTTCCGGGAATATGGGGCAGATTCTTTATATGCAGGGGAAATATGACAGCGCCTATGCATGGCTGAAAATGGACTATCAAACCAGTAAAGACTCTGGTTTTTATGATAATGCTGCTAATTCTTTGCAATGGGCAGCAAGGGCCAGTTTGGCAAGAGGCAATAAAGCGGAGGCTTTGGCCGAAGTAAGAGAAGCATTTCAATTACTGGGAGTGTGGCCGGATGCTGGTTATTTAAGGAATGCCTATTACACCACCACGCAGGTCTTTAGAGAAATGGGTAATTATGATAGCGCCTTTTATTACAATAATCTTTATGCTGCCATAAATGATTCACTCGAGAAAGTGGTAGCTACCAGTAGCCTGGCTATTTCAAAAGCAAGATTGAATGATGAAGCAAGCCGGTACAATATTCAAAACCTGAACAAGGAAAAAAAGTCCCAGCTATTGCTAAGGAATATTTTGGTCGCAGGCCTCATCGTAGTTTTTTTAATTGCTTTATTAATTATAAACAGGCAACGACTAAAAGAAAAAATAAAAACGGAGAAATCAGAGCAGGAAAAACTCCGGATGGAACAAGAGATCGCTTCTGCCAAAGAACAAATGAAAATGTTTACCGATAACATCATTGAAAAAACAAGCCTTATCGAAAAAATGGAAGCACAGGCTAAAGACAAAGCGGCTTCGTCAGAACAACAAATAATTATTTCGGAACTCAGCCAGCAAACCATATTGACCGAGGAGGACTGGCTTAAATTCAAAACATTATTTGAAAAAATTCATCCCGGTTTCTTTATTAAGCTAAAACAAAAGTTTCACGATATCACAGTGGCTGAACAAAGAATGGCGGCTCTTATACGGCTAAACCTGACCATGAGGCAGATGGCATCTATGCTCGGCATATCTACAGATAGTGTTCGTAAAACAAGACAGCGGCTGAGACAGCGGCTTCAGCTCAGCGCTGATGCAAGTCTTGAAGATAATGTAGCCTCCATTTAATTCCCGCATTTTGGTTGAGACTCAGTGATTTTTAAGTTTTGTCCCGTTTTTGTCCCCTCGCATGTCACCACTTTGTCCGACGCATGTCACCACTTTGTCGGTTGTAAAACTTGCACTTCGCTATTTCAGTAACCTAACTTAACCGCACGATAATTTTTTCCTGCTGTGTTATGCCAAAGAAAAAAACTTCAATCATCGTCATCGCATTGCTGACTTTATTATTGATTGCCCTGGTGATTTGGTTTTTTAATAAAAAGATTGAGAACATTGATAAAGCGTATACCGGCAGTTTGGACTCAGTACAGCATTTCAAGCCCGCGCTCCGGGAAGGTTAAAATAATTAAAACCAAAACAAAATGAAACGTTTTTTACCCCGTCAATTGGCATCAATTTTTAAAATATTCTTTGTCTTATTATGGCTCATAAATGGTACTGAACTTTTTGCACAGGGTGTCGGGTTAGTGAAATGTTATGCTGACAAAGATCAGGATGGATTTGGTGATCCAAATGATTGGGTATGGGTCGATGCTAGTTTCGGGTGTCCATTATTTGACAGCCGTCCCGGAACATCGAATGATCTGGATTGTGACGATAATGACAAAGACGTTAATCCGTTTACAGTATGGTATGAAGATAAAGATAATGATGAATTTAAAACTGGAGGAACTATAACAGGATGTACAAGGCCTCCGGGATACAGGTTAAAAAGGGAATTACATTTGGGGGGGACTACAACATCAAGTTCTCTAACGTGTGGTAATGGAGTAAGTATTACACGAACTTTTGATAATGTTTATGACTTTGACGATTTTATTCCAAATACACTTTCAGACTTGCGTGTATGGTATATTGACCATGATGGAGATGGGTTTCCTGGTGATATCAATTTCTATTTTTTCTCATCAGCACATCCTTTGAACAGTACCAACTATGTTGGTTTTGATAAAGGGTTTAATGGTACTGCATCCTTTTGCAATGTTAAACAAGATTGTAACGACTTTGATCCGCTGTCTAATATAGACAAGGAATGGTATCTTGATGCCGACGGTGACGGGTTCCCTTTAAACAGCACCCCTGAACGTGTTCAATGCCAAAATCCGGGCGCAATTTACAAGACCAGGGCGCAATTAATAGCATTAGTTGAAGACTGCGATGATACCGACCCGGCGCTTTATCCGGCAACATGGTATGAAGACCAGGATGGCGACGGGCTTAGTACAGGAAATGCTATTGTTGCCTGCGGGCAACCGGACGGTTATATATCCCTCCCAGGCGGACCTTCTCTCATTGATTGCGATGACACTGACCCCGACGCTACTATTGATCAGGAGTGGTATCCTGACTCCGATGGTGATCGCCATGGAGGCACGAGTATCAGGGCTTGCAAACGTCCCGCAGGGTGGTTTAAATTCACCGAGCTTCTGTCGGTCAGCGATTGCAATGACAATAACGGAAATATTCATCCCGGTGCTACCGAGTTTTGCAATGGAATAGACGATGATTGTGACAATCTGATCGATGAAACGTATTGTTGCCCTACCGGCAATGTCCTGTATGTAAATGCATCCAATACGGGTGCACAGGACGGAACCAGTTGGGCAAAGGCTTTCAAACATCTGCAGGATGCATTGGAAACTGCAAGGCGCTGCGATAGAGTAACAGAAATATGGGTAGCCGGCGGCAGTTATTACCCCGATGAAGGAGGTACAGCGCTCAATAACAATGTCAATTCTTCGTTTTCGCCCAGGGATGAGCTGGCAATTTATGGCGGCTTTGCCGGAACTGAAACCATGCTTTCACAACGTAATCTTTCAGCAGCTCCAAGTATCCTGAGTGGCGAAATTCAACAGGATAACAACAATACAAATAATACAAACAACATCGTGATGCTGGATAATGTCAATGGTTTTGTGCTGGATGGATTTACTATCCGGGATGGCTATTCGCAAATTGTATTTCCCGTAAACAAGGGAAGAGGTATTGGTATCCTTGTATTGAACAGCAATGGAGTACGGATAAGAAACTGTATCATCACGCAGAACACAGGTAATAATGGAGCCGCCATTACCAACGTGAACTCCAACCCAGGCTATATAAACTGTGTTATCACCGGCAATACTACTGCGATTGCCAACGGTGCTATCTGGAATGATAATGCATCACCAAGCTTTATCAATTGTTCGGTTGCTGATAATGCCATCACGGGCAGCGATTTTATTGTTATCCGCAACACGGGTACTTCTTCTCCCATTATTGTTAATACCATAGTAAGGGGAACCAGCCCGGCAATGAGTGGAGGCACACCAGATGTAGCCCATTCACTGATCCAGGACGAATCAGTATGGCCTGGTACAGGTAACATCCTTGGAGACCCGCTGTTCGTAAATGAAGCTGTCGGGAATTTGCGTTTGCAGCAAGGTTCTCCTGCTGTAAATGCTGGTTTTAATAATCTCAATTCTGAAGACAAAGACATTGAGGGCAATCCCCGTAAAATTGGAATAATTGATTTGGGAGCATATGAATCACCTTATACTTGCTCTGATCCGTCACTATGGGTAATAGATAAGGACGAAGATGGTTATTACTCTGGCGATCCGGTATCGGCCTGTGAGGCACCGGGAGAAGGATACGTTGTTAAGAGCAATGAACTCCCGGGCGATTGCAATGACGATGATAAAACGATCAATCCAACAACTGTCTGGTATATCGATACCGATAATGATGGCTATTATCGTACCGGTGTTGTTTATGGACCAACATGCACACCGACAGGACCATCCTTTAATACTACCACCACAAAAGGACCTGATTGTAATGATAATGACGCCACGATTAACCCCGAAACCATTTGGTACAGGGATGCGGATAAAGACGGTTATAATAGTACATTTTTTGTTACTCAGACTTCCTGCACGTCACCGGGTCCTGATTATGTTACTTCAACCTTGGGAAGCGACTGCGATGATAATAATGCCGCCATTCAGTCGCCTGCACCAGAAGTTTGTGATGGAATAGATAATGATTGCGATGGTTTTGTTGATGAGGGAGTAAAATCGACTTTCTATCGGGATGCCGATACTGATGGTTATGGCAATCCAAATGTTTCAACCCAGGCATGTTCTGCTCCTACCGGATATGTTTCCAAC